>NZ_BAAGXV010000086.1:0-105991 GCF_054779655.1 Pontibacter brevis | reverse complement strand
TGGCAGTAGGGGCAGTTTACCTGGATAGTTATCTCGCACATAACTTCCTATAAACACCCTTGCTGCCATACTTATTCCAACATCATACATTCTAGAACACAGCCCGCTAAACTATATATTCGTACCTTGCACAGCATCTATTATTAGTCAGCTTAAAGTATGCAAACGCAACAACCTATTACGTATCCATCACCAGAAGAACATAGTAGCTTTCTGAGTAATTATGTACAGCAGGCTAAAACAGATGACCTCATTGAGGGGCTCACGGCCAGCTATGTCTTTATTACAGGCATGATTCAGGGGCTTACAGAGGAGCAGTTGCTGCACCGTTATGCGGCGGGCAAGTGGAGCATCAAAGAGGTAATGGTGCACATGATAGATACAGAGCGTATCTTCTCGTACCGCGCGCTGCGTTTCGCCCGCCAGGACAAAACGGAACTGCCGGGCTTTGACCAGGACAAGTACATCATACCCGCCAAAGCCGATTCCCGCGACATCAACTCCATCATAGCAGAATACACCTCTTTGCGTACAGCCACCATCGAGCTTTTCAAAAACTTTGACGAGGAAGCGCTGCAGCAAAAAGGCATTGCCAGCGGAATAGAAGTAAGCGTTCGGGCGCTGGGCTATGTTATTTTGGGTCACGAAGTGCACCATCAGAAGATAATCCGGGAGCGGTATTTAAACACTATGTAGTTGAAGACTGTAAGGTGAAGTTCAGTTAAACACAGCTGAAACGTAATAACCGGCAGTCACCTCTTAGCATAGTTTTCTAATTCCTTACATGTTGCGGGAAACTGGGTTTTAGCAGAAGTATCCTTATATTGTCTTTTTGTAATGATACCAGAAGCTGACTCACCCGATACATATAACCCGCAGAAACTTAGGTTTGATACTAGCTCCCTTACTGGCACTGACCGTGTGGTGGCTGACGCCGGTGTTAGCCTATGAAGCCAGAACGGTGGCTACCATTATGGCTTTTTGCCTTGTTTTCTGGATGACGGAAGTGATTCCGCTTTCTATGACAGCCTTTCTGGGGGTACTGCTGGCGGTAATGGTAGGTGTTGCTGAAATCGGGACTGCTTTCCAGAACTTGGGGCACCCCATCATCCTGCTTTTTATCGGGAGTTTCCTGCTGGCCCGCTCCATGACGCGCCACGGCCTGGACAAGCGCATTGCCCTGTTTATCCTGTCCCGGCCTTTTTTCCAAAAAAGCCTTTTCCGCTTGTTCCTGGGCTTTTCCTTTATCTCCTTTCTGCTCTCGATGTGGGTGAGCAACTCGGTTACCGTAGCCATGCTGTTGCCGCTCATGCTGGGAGTAACGCAGCTGGTGTGTCAGCCGGAGCAGGGCAAAAGCTCCGCTGCCTTCTTCTTGCTAGGTATTGCCTACAGTGCTTCCATAGGTGGCATCAGCACCATTATCGGATCTCCTCCTAACCTGATAGGCGTGAATTACCTCGCGCAGCAGGGCGTTACCATCGATTTCCTGCAATGGATGCTGCTGGCGCTGCCCATCTCTATCAGCATGTATGGCCTGATGGTGCTCTATATGCGCTATTTCCTGAGTAAGAGCAGTTACAACCAGGCAGTGGTGCAGGCTTATGTGGCAGAGCACCAGCAGCAACACCAGCAACTAAAGCAGGGCGAAAAAGTAACTATGGGTGTGTTTGTAGTGGCTGTAATCCTGTGGCTGGCACCTGGTGTTTTCAATCTGCTGGGGCTTGAGGAGGCTTATGCCTTTATGAACACTTATTTTGCTGAAAGCACGGTGGCTGTACTGGCGGCGTTGCTGCTTTTCCTGATACCGCCGGGGCAGGAGAATAAGGGAGAGGGCACACTCACGGCTGAAGATCTGGTGAAAATTGACTGGGACACCATTCTGCTTTTCGGAGGTGGTATGGCCCTTGGGCAGTTGGTAGTGACTTCGGGGCTGGCAGATGTTATCGGGCGCAGTATTACGGCTGTCATGGACCCGGAGAACCAGGCGCTGCTGGTGTTTGTGCTGGTTACGCTGGTACTGCTGCTCACAGAGGTAAGTTCAAACACGGCTATTGCCATCACCTTTGTGCCTATCATTATTGGAGTGCTGCAGGGGCTGGCTTTGCCGCTGCTCTACCCGGTGCTGGGTGTGGTGGTGGCCTGTAGCCTTGCCTTTATGCTGCCTGTGGCCACACCTCCTAATGCCATTGTATACGGCAGCAAACAGGTATCCATCGGCGAAATGGTCCGCGCAGGCCTGGTGCTGAATCTTTTTGGAGCTGTAGTCACAACAGCGTGGGTGCTGATTTACCTGTCTTTATAGATTAAGAAGCGCGCGTTCGACGCAGGTTAACTATCTTATACAGTCGGACTCTACAGCTGTAACCTTATATTAACTTAACTAAACTATTTTTTGCTGAAATTATGCGGAACCGCAGATTATATCGTATTGTCGTAACAATTGCCTGTTTTGTGTTTGCAGGTATGAATGCTTACAGAATCATGCAGGGAAGCTACACCTGGATAGATGTTTTTCTGCTTGTTATCTTCTTGGTTTTCGGGGTAACCTATGCGTATATCCTAGTTGAGAGGGGGGATAAAAAGGAAAAACCTGAGAGTCTCCACTGTTCCTCCTGAACAATCAGACCCTCAGGTTTTCAACTTTTAGCCAAAGGTATCTATCTATACGGGAGAGGTTTGCTTTGGTTTGAAAAATTTATAAAAAAGCGAAAAATTTTTTTCTACCTCCGAGCACAGTGGCTTCAGTCTTTAAAAGAAGGCATCACGTTAGCTCCTTTACCCACTTCAGCGGCTCTACACTTTGCAATAAGTTCACTGACCTTCTTTACATCGGGTCGACATCGGCTACCACTTTTATACCTTTAAAGTCGGGCAGGAGCTTTAAATTAAAAATAGCTTGAGCCAACTGATTTTTCGCAGCCTTCAGGTTGGTGTTGGCGCGTGGCAGTTTGATATGTATCTCGTTCAGGAACAGGTTCCGGATTTTAAAGATGTAAGGCACCTCCGGACCTAATACCTGCTGCTTGCCCAACCGGTTCACAAGGTCTTTGGCTAGTACAATAGCTGCGTTTTCTGAAACCTGCTCTTCGGCGTGCTTCACGGTTATGCGGATCATGCGCACAAAAGGGGGGTAGTTGAAGCGCAGGCGCTCCTCAATTTCATGCTCGTACAGGCTCTCGTAATCATTGCTGTGCACTTTCCGGAAAATGGGCTGCAGCGGGTCACGTGTCTGGATGATAACGGTGCCGGGTTTGCCTTTTCTGCCGGCGCGGCCGCTGACCTGCACAAACAACTGGTACGCCCGCTCATGTGCCCGGTAGTCAGGGAAGTTAATTACCGTGTCTGCGTTAAGGATACCCACCAGGCTCACGTTCTCAAAGTCGAGGCCCTTGGTTACCATCTGCGTGCCTACCAGAATATTCGTTTTACCGTTTTCGAAGTCGGCGATGATTTGCTGGTAGCTGTTTTTCGTTTTGGTAGTATCGAGGTCCATCCGCTGCACCTCTGCTTTTGGCAATAGCAGTTTCAGTTCGTCTTCCACCTTTTCAGTACCAAAGCCCATACTCTTAAGCGTAGTGGCACCACAGGCGGGGCAGTCGTGGGGCATGCGCTCATGGTAACCGCAATAGTGGCAACGTAACTCGTTGTTATACTTATGGTAGGAGAGGCTCACGGCGCAGAACTTGCACTTCGGTATCCAGGAGCACTCGTCGCAGGAGATAAAGGGGGCATAGCCGCGGCGGTTCTGGAAAAGAATCACCTGTTCCTGGCGCTGCAGGCGCTCTTCAATAGCCTTCAACAGCTTACCTGTAAAGTGGCTGTGCATGGTTTTCCGGCGTTGCTCATCACGGGTATCTACCAGTTCTATGTCTGGTAGCTGTGCCTGGCCAAAGCGCTTACTCATGGTGACAAGCCCCCAGCGCCCGGTTTTGCAGTTGTAGTAGCTTTCAATGGAGGGCGTAGCGGAACCAAGCAGCGTTTTCGCGCCTTGCAGATTCGCCATCACCAGGGCTGTTTCGCGGGCATTGTAACGCGGCGCCGGGTCGTACTGCTTGTAGCTGGCCTCGTGTTCCTCGTCTACAATTATCAGCGACAGGCTGTGGAAGGGTAGAAAGATAGACGAGCGCACGCCCACCACCACCTGGAAGCGGCCCGACAGGATACCCTGCCACACTTCGGCCCGTTCGTTATCGGAGAATTTAGAATGGTATACCCCTAACTTCTCGCCAAAGACCTTCAGCAGGCGCGTCACAATCTGGGCGGTCAGTGCAATTTCCGGCAGCAGGTACAGTACCTGGCCACCTGCCTCCAGGGCGTGCTTTATCAGGTCGATGTACACTTCGGTTTTTCCACTGCCCGTTACCCCGTGCAGCAGCACCGTATCCTTTTCCTTAAACAGCCCCAGTATTTCATCTTTCGCCTGCAACTGGTGCTCCGACAGGGCCATCGGCATCTGTTGCTGCAGATGATCAATCGGGAAGCGTGACACAATCTGATCGAACTGCTCCATTACCCCTTTCTTGATCAGCGTGTTGAGGGAGGAGACGGAGAGATGCGGGTTCTTGGTCAGCTCACTCTTCTCCAGTCCTTTGTAGTTTAGGTGGATATCCTGGTGCACCGGCACCTTCTGGAGGTAGTTCAGGAGAATATCCAGCTGCTTGGGCTGCGGGGTAAGCTGGTTAAAGAGCTCTTCCAGCATGCCCTCTTCCTGCACGAAATGCTCAGAGAGACGCACTTTCTTCACCACCTTTGGCGCAAACTTGTCGCTGACCTGTTCATAAATAATAATCGCCTCTTTCTGAATCAGCGATTTAATAAATTTATGATAACTCTTTAGCTGCAGCAGGTTACCAACTTCCGTAAAGGTCAGCGACTGGTTCTGCTGCAGGGCAAAGATGATTTTCTCCTCCTGCGCGGCAAAGACGATTTCGTCTTCCTCCGGGTTATACTGCGGGTGCAGCTGTATGCGCGACTCACTGCTCAGCTTCAGGGCCGAGGGCAGCCCTGCGTTTATCACCTCGCCGAGGGTGCACATGTAATAGTCTGCTATCCATTTAAAGAGCTTAAGCTGTGGCCCTGTTACAATGGGAGTGTCATCCAGCACATCCAGCACATACTTCGCCTGGTAGTCAGCGGGTGCGTTTTCATGAATGTCCGCTACAATGCAGCTCAGCACCCTTTTTCCGCCGAACTGCACAATTACCCGGGCACCCACCATCACATTGTCGTTCATCTCGAACGGAATGCGGTAGGTGTACAGCTTCGGCAGGGGCAGGGGCAGGATCACATCGGCAAACAACGTGACGCGGTCTGTAGCCGGCTCCGGTGGATAATTAAAGTTTAATAGTTCGGACAAGGGTGCTTTATACTTTAGCCAAGAACAAAGGTCGTAAATTTTTGATGATTATGAAGCATTTGGACGTGCTCAAAAGCCCAGCCTTTGCCATGTGCACTGTCCACAGGCAGATAAACCAGAGCTGTTCAGAACAGGGAAATGATATGAAATCGCTATATTTAATCCAACGAAAAGGAGCCATTTTGCAGCCGCCACGTACTGTACTCTAAATTCAGGTTATGTTAGGAAAAAATTTAATCATCCTGAGCCTACTGTTGCTGTACTGTAGCATCAATGTGCTTGCACAATCTAAAACAATGCGTGTAGCTACTTATAACATCCGTTACGACAACCCCAATGACGCCCCAAATTCCTGGGCAAAGCGCCTCCCTGTGATGGCGGACCAAATCCAGTACCACAACTTCGATATCTTTGGTACGCAGGAGGTGTTGGCTAACCAGTTAGAAGATTTGGCAACGGCTTTGCCTGCTTACGAACACAAAGGAGTGGGCAGAGATGATGGCAAAGAGAAAGGAGAGTTTGCTGCTGTGTTTTATAACAAAGACAGGTTTACGCTGCAGCAGCAAGGTAATTTCTGGCTCTCTGAAACGCCTGAGAAACCAAGTAAGGGGTGGGATGCCGCTATTCCCCGCGTTTGTACCTGGGGCCAGTTCCGGGACCAGGAAACCAACTTTTCCTTTTACTTTTTTAACGTGCACTTCGACCACAGGGGAGAGCAGGCACGCAAGGAAAGTGTGCAGCTGGTGCTTCAGAGAATAAAACAGATAGCTGGAAGCTCACCTGTTATCCTGGCCGGTGATTTCAATTTCAGTCAGAAAGATGAGAAGTACGCCACCCTCAACACCTCCGGCATTTTGAAAGACGCCTATCAGCTGGCAAATGCCCGCTACGCCCCCCGAGGCACATTCAACGGATTTGACGCTGACCGTATTTCCGATGAAAGAATTGACCACATCTGGCTCAGTTCCGACTTCAATGTAAACCGCTACGGCATCCTGACAGACACCTACGGCGACGGAAAGTTTCCATCTGATCATTTCCCGGTAGTGGCAGAGGTGCAGTATAGTGTAAAGAGGTAAGAAGGCCAATAGCTAAGAGTATCATCTTTTCTCTGATGTACCGGGTCAAACCACCCCTGCTTCTCCTTGTCCAAGGAAGTGAACCTGCTTCTATAGGTCCCCCAAGGCTTTTTCCATAGTCAAGGCTGTACTCTTATTCGGAATTTGTTAGCACGAAGTGAACCTGTTTCCAGTCTTTGGGTTGAGCGCCTTGTAAATTTCCGGTGCCACGCCAGTGGCAGCCGTAAGGCAGGAAATATACACAGCGCGATGCCCGAAGACGAGGCCACTCGGCCTTGAGAGCACAGAAAGTTAAGATGGAAAAGGCTGCTAATGAGCCACTGGATAAGCTGTATCCACGGCAGGTTAGAAAGAATTACATGCCACTAGATTTCAATTTAGAGAAGCGCTGCTAAATATACCAGACACTATCCGCAGACAGAGAGAGGTGTACTGTGTCGCCTTTTGTAACACTGGCCTCTGCGGTTTTCACAATAACCGTAGTGTCTCCTGAGAGCATAACTTCTATGTCGTAATAGCTACCGTAAAAGGTGACTTTGTTCACTTTTCCAGTAAGGCCGCTATCTCCCTCTGCGCCTATCTTAAAACTTTCAGGCCGGATGAGCAGCTGTTTCCTGTTTAGCTCTATGCCAGGCAATTTGGAAAAGGCTTCTGCCTGTGATGAAGGTATCAGGTTATAGCTGCCGAACAGCGCGGCTACATACTCGTTCACCGGTTTCCTGTAAATCTGCTGCGGCGTTCCTTTCTGCAGCAATTCTCCGTTTCGCATCACCAGTATTTCATTTGCCCAGGAGAGGGTGTCCAGTGGGTCGTGGGAGGTGAGGATGCAGGTAGTGTCCAGTCTTTCCCCTATTTCGCGGATGACAGATTTCAGGATGTTCTTGTGCACGGCATCCAGGTTGGAGTATGGCTCATCCAACAACAGTAGTTTGGGGGAGGAGATAAGCAGTTTCGCCAGGGCAATCCGTTGTTTTTCACCTCCGGATAAGTGATCGGTCCTGCGATCCAGCAAATGGGTGATGCGGCATATTCCGTACAGCGTTTCCGCTTCATCTGAAGGCAGGGTGTTGGCATACCGCAGTACCTGCTCTACCCTTAAAGATTTAGGCAGTTCAAAGTGCTGTGATAAGTAGGAGATTCCCGAATGCCCCGGCACCAGTTTATCCAGTGGACCAATCACTTTCTCACCCCCAAAAAGAACCTCGCCAGCGCCAGGCTGTACCAGCCCGGCAATGATTTTGAGCAGTGTGCTCTTACCAGCGCCTGTTTCTCCTGCAATGGCTATTTTCTGAAACTCCTCCTGGCTAAAGCTGATGTCTTTTAAAGTGAAACTCGCTTTTTCCTGTATGGATATGCCTGATACTTGAAGTAAACTCATTTAACTGATGGGGTTGTACATTAACTTGAAACAGCTGCTTTTGGTGAAGGTTTAAAAACACTATGGCTTCAGCCTGTACTCATCCACAGTATGGCAGCCGAGCCTGTAGGACAATCCTGCTTCCAGCATTATTCCTGATGCCTGTTTCAGGTTGAAAAAGACTGGCCTGACAGCTCCATGAACATTAAAGTAGTGGCTGTAGGCAGCAGGCCTGCCGTAATAGTAGTATGACTTGTTTTTGCCAAACTGGATTAGGTAGTTGCCAACTATGCCGGGGCTAAAACCGTGTAACTGCGTCCAATCCTCATCACTTTCATTAAGTCGGGGGGTGACATTCTGTACAGCGTAATTCAGTTCCAGTTGCACGTTGGCTTCTCTTCTTTCTTTTTTCAGCATGGTCTTGTTTAAACCCAAGCCCAACAGCAGGGTGGGAGGCGCGCTGTTCTGGTCTCTTTCAGAGTCTATCGGGTACGCCTGTTTGAGTTTGTTTCCGTAGAAGCTCATGAGGATACCCCCTCCGAAACCTTTTTTTCCAACTATCATCACCTCTGTCTTCATTCCTCCACCAGGTGCCAAATATTTGCCTGGTCTTCCTAAAAAGGCATTGCTAACTCCCCCAAACAAAATGTCTATTCTTTCTCCTGATTTATGGATGTACTCGAAATCCTCGTATTGCGCTTCCTGATATCGAATAGCATCCTGAAGGCTTGTTTGATTTTCAGCCACCTTGTATTCGGGGAACTGTAGTTTCAAAAAGTAAAGAGAGCTTTCTTTCACTCCATTTACTGTGTGTGGAGTAAACTGGGGTAATTTGTTTGAGGCTTGCTGCAGGCTGTCCTGTATAGCTTTTTCGTTTACACCGTTTATTTCTTCAAGAGTAGGGTTGCCTTCTTCATCAATAGAAAAGATGAATTCGATTTCTTTATCCTGAAGCATCTTTCTCTGCTCTTTGGTAAAATCAATCCTGTAGTATTCCAGAACTAACTTGTTGATGCCGCCTATTGGCTCTGGGCCAGTGGGCTGGCTATCCGTCTGGCAGAAGCCTTTCACGGAGGCGAAAGACAGGAGGAGGCCGAGTGTAAGTATTTTAATCATATTTCTTCTGAAAAAGGAATCACCTCCTTTATTTGCTGCCTTTCTATAAAACAAGCTCCGGATAAGCCCTTACCGCACCTGCGACTTGTCTACCCGCGTTGGGGTGTCCTCGCCGTTCACTACACCTTCGGAGGCAAGGGCGATAGCTTTGATCATGTTGGTCAGGTGTTCCATGTCCAGCTGCGACAACTCGTCTTTTACAGTATGGTAGGTTTTATCCTTGTCTATCTGCACAGAAGAAATGGTGTGCGCCGGCACGCCTAAACGGGCGAGGGTGGCGTTGTCGGAGCGGTAAAAAAGGTTCTGTTCAGGGTACGGGTCGGGGTGAATGCTGTAGTTGGTGCCCTGCAGGCGCTGCTGCATGAGGGTGCCCAGGTTGGAGCGCTCAAAGCCGGTGAGGTAGGCGCTGTTCGGGCCAAACTTAGAAGGCTTGCCTACCATTTCGATGTTGAACATGGCAACAATCTGGTCCGGGTTAAGCTGCTCAGAAAAATGCTTCGAGCCAAACCCGCCCATCTCTTCTGCCGTGAAAGCTACGAACAGCAGGGAGCGTTCCGGCTGCGGTTGCTGCTTGTAATAGTCGGCCAGCATGATCATGGCGGTTGTGCCTGCCGCATCGTCGTCAGCACCGTTGGCAATGCTGTCGCCGGCCACAGGTTCCTGAATGCCGATGTGGTCGTAGTGGCCTGAGAATACGACGTACTCATCTTTGCGCCTGCCCTCTATCATGCCGCCTACGTTGGTGAGTTGCAGTTGCTCAATCCTGTTTTCCACCTCTACATTGTACTTCGTTGCCTTTGCCTGGTCTGTCAATATAAATACCTTACCGGGCCCCTGGTCAAGTTCCTTCTTCACACTGCCGCTGCTCATATAGTGCTGGTACCGGCTAAAGAAGTCCTGGTGCCTGGGGTGCACCAGCACCAGCACGTCCTGCTGCTCATTATTCAGTTCTCCTAAAACAGTACGGAAGTTGTCCTGAGCGCCAACCGTCACCACCTTCTGCTTTCCTTTGTTTGTCCACTCCAGTTCTTTTTTGTCGGTAATGGCAAATACCTGTTCCGGCTTTACCGCCTTCCCGTTAAGCTTTACTTCCAACTCCTTTGGCAACACACGATACATGGTGAAAGTCTGCTTGAAATCAGACTCGCCTGGCAAAGGCTTTAAGCCAATGCGCTGAAACTCTTTTTGAATAAAGTCAGCTGCTTTTTCTATACCGGGTGTAAAAGAGGCACGGCCCTGCATGTCATCAGCACTTAGGGTGCCAACAATACGGGTGGTTTCAGCTTGCGTGATAGGTGCTAAATCCTGTGCTGTGGCTGTCGCCGTGAAGCCGAAGGCAAGCAACAGCAGGGCAGTTTTTATCTGGTTCATTTCCGGTGTTTCTGAGGTTGGAAGAAGAAAGTGACAGAGGGCAGGCCTCGTGTTAGACAAAGATAGTTTTTTCCTGTATTACCGCTGTTTATATTCATGCTGCAGCAGGAGTGCCACAACACTTAAGTTTACTCGTTTTACTGCTGCCACTCGCGCCGCAGCAGGCTGTAAATCTCCAGGTCATGGAAGCGCCCGTTCAGATACTCTCCGTCCCGCTGCACGCCTTCCAGTTTAAATTCCAGCTTCTGGGGAATCCTGCTGCTTTTGGTATTTCCCACACCAACCTTGATCTGTATACGGTTTAACTTCATTTCCTCAAAAGCATACTGCAGCAGGGCTTTGCAGGAGCGGCGCATAATACCCTTGCCCTGCAACGCACCCGATAACCAGTAACCAATTTCAGCCTTGCGGTTTACATGGTCAATGCCCTTGAAACCAATGATGCCTGCGACGCTTTTTTCATACAGAATCACATATACTTCCTCTGAAATGTTCTTACTGTCTGTCACCGTTCTCAGGTAGGCCTTCGTGTCCAGCACCGATTTGCTGTAATCGATAAAGGGAAGCCACTCGCGCAGGTACGCCCGGTGAATGTCGATGAGGTGGTATAAAAAAGGGGCGTCGTCAACTGTGGCCAGGCGCAGGTAAAGGTCTGTATCTACGGGAATGTGGGTGGTATGCGGGCTTATCTTCATGTAAAGGTAGCGTTGTATCAGCCTCTAATTAACAGGTTAAGCAGGTTTTATGCAAAGAATAGGCTATTTATAGAGCAAAAGCAGGAACAAACTTTTTAGTTTATCTGCTTCCGGAAGCCACCCTGACCGCCTCGCCTGCCTCTGCTGTTCCCTGTACTTTTGCCTTTGCCGGTTCCGCTGTTGCCGCTGTTTTGCGGGCTACCTTTTGCTGCTGCTTTTAGCTGTGTTATTTCTTCCGGCGTTAGTTCTCTGTATTCGCCAGGCTGCAAATTGCCGAGCGTCAGGGGGCCGATAGAAGAACGGATGAGGCGCAGCGTAGGGTGGTCTACAGCGGCCGTCATGCGGCGCACCTGCCGGTTCATGCCCTGCGATATTTTTATTTCGAGCCAGGAAGTGGGTATGTTCTTCCGGAAACGTACGGGTTTAGAGCGTTCCCACACCTGCGGTTCTTCTTCTAAAGCCCGCACTTTAGCCGGTGCTGTTTTAGTCTCTTTGATGCGCACTCCCAGGCGCAGCCTTGTCAGGGCTTCTTCTGATGGAATGCCATCTACCTGCACCAGGTATGTCTTTTCTACCTTAAACTTTGGATCGGAGAGGCGGTGCTGCAGGGCTTTGTCATCGGTAAGTAAAACGAGGCCTTCGCTGTCGTAGTCGAGGCGGCCTACAGGGTATATGTCCGGTACTTTCACGTAATCCTTTAAGGTAGCACGTCCTGCTTCGTCTACGAACTGCGTCAGCACTTCAAAGGGTTTGTTTAAAATAATGTACTTCAAATTCTGGTGTGTTTTATAGTTATGATGGGGCTTTTGTATCCTTTGCAGCATGCTGCACCCAGCTTGCCTTTAGTTTCTCGAACTCCGGAAGCAGCAGAGAGAACATGAGAGAGTCCTGTAACCCGGTATCTATCATGTAATGGCTCCGGAGATGGCCCTCTTTCTGAAAACCATGATGCTTCAGCAATCGGAGAGAAGGCGTATTATGAGGCGAGGCCAGGGCTTCTACCCGGTAAAGACTCATTTTTTCAAACCCATAGGAAAGAACAGCTCTCAAGGCTTCTGTCATCAGGCCCTGGTTTTTGTACTCCTCGCTGGTGATGGTGTAGCCTACCTCGGCTCTCCTGTGCGCCCTTATCCAGGTATGGAAATCGCAGCGGCCAATTACCTGCCCGTTTTCTTTGTGGAGCAGGTGAAAGTGCTTAAAGGTGGTGTAATAGGTTGTGGTGCCCTGCTCATACCTTCTCTTTGCTTCTCTGAACTCCGCAGCGGAACGCAGACCCAGGTAGGCTTTTATCTCCCGCTCAGCATAAGACCTGAATAGGGTGTTGTACATGTCAGGTGTCAGTTCTCTGAGGTACAGCCGCTCTGTTGCCAGTATGGTAGGGGAAAAATCGTTTGTCAGCATCTTCCGGTAATGTTTCTCAATTTACAAGCAAAGCAGCGTATGGAAACAAAAACAATATTTCATCTAAGGAAATAATCAGTAGCTGCCGTTAAACTTCCGCACAAACCACTCGGTGCACACCAAGCCCAGCAGCAGGAAGAACAGCCATTTCATGTCTACCAGATCGTTCAGTTCTTCAGAGCTGTAGATAACATCTTTGTGTTCGGAGCTGAGAATGTCCTGTTCCAGTTGCTGCAGTTGGGTTGGGTAATAGAGTTTCGAGTTGGTGTTGCTGGCCAACTGGAAGAGCAGGTTGTGATCAGCCACGGCATTCAGCGCCTCCAGTTGTAATTCCTCTACCACAAACTCTCCTTTATCCTGTTGCTGCTGCCCGTTTATACTTGCCGTGGCAGTATAGGTATAGCGGCCACCCGGCAGCGAACCAATATTTACCCCTGACTGGTTCTCACCGTTGGCAAAGTTAAAGCTTTTTGTTTCGTCGTCTTCATTAGTAACCCGGAGTGTAATGTTCTGGCCATAGATAGGCTCCAGTGCCTCATTGTAGGCCTCTGCGTTAAAGCGCACCTCATCCGAGCTGGTATACTCTTCCTGGGTCGGGTATACGTTCAGTCGCTTTTTGTTGCGGGGTGCACTTAGCAGCTGTATCAGGTTGGTGATAAGCTTATCGTACACCTCCGGCTGCTCGTTGTTGGCCGATTCTATGATACGCCACTGCCAGGTGCCGGAAGCAAGAAGGGTGGCATTGCGTCTGTCGCCTGCGGTTTGCACCGCCAGCAGTGGTTTGTTGGTGCGCACCCGCCCCACCTGCTGATACAGTACCACTTCTGTGTTTGGTGCCAGCTGTACATCGCCGAAAGGAACACTGGCGGGAGGGTATTGCTGCAGGCGCTCGCCGGCAGCCTCCGGTAGTTTAAACGTAGTAAAGTTGCCACTAACCACAGCAGTTACTTCATCTGATTGCCCACTGGTGTTTATGTTAACACCGGCATTCAGGCGGTTATAGTCATTCAGGTCGCTCTGTGGGCCAAGGATATAAAGGGCCGGCACCTTTTTCTGGCGTACCAGGTTAAGAGCGGCTTCGCCACCGGGAACACGTCCGGGCAGTTGGTGCAGCACGGCCACATCGTAATCCTGCTGTTTCAGGGGCGTGAGGCCGGGAATAAACAGCTCAGTTTCATAGTTCTGGTTTGTTTCGATGGCCGCCCGTATGGCTTTAATATCCGGGTGAGGGGCAGCAGCGGCTACCAGCACTTTTATTTTCCCCTTTACCACATCTATGTAGGCGTGCTTGGTGTTGTTGAGGGTTGTAAACTCTCCCTGCAGTGGCTGTACCTGCACTTCATAATGTCGTTTTCCTTCGCCACCTGCCAGCACCTGGAAGGGCACCTGCTGAATAGGTTGCTCTGGTTTCAATGTCACTGTTTTACGTTCGATGGTCTTGCCGTTCTCAGTTAAAACAACTGTTGCCTGCTTGCCTCCAAAGCCTTCCTGCTGCAGTTCTACTTCCAGTGGAAAGCGGTTGCCACTGTAATTTACTTTGTTGTAACGAAGCGAGGCAATCAGTACGTCTTTCTTTGGAATGGTGTCGCCTACAGCCACCGGGTACAAAGCAAAGTTATAATTAGAGTAGGTAGGGGAGATGCCCTGGTTCACGATGCCATCAGAAAGAAGAACCACGCCTGCGAGGTTCTGCCCCGCGTACTCCTCTTGTACCCCCGACAGTAACTGGCTCAGGTTACTTGTTTCGGCAGCGTAGTCTATTTCGGTAATGTTCTGCGTATTTTGCCCGGTTGGCGCCAGCGTGCGCACCTCCGTATGATAGCCTTCGGTCAGGAGCCTCTCGCGTATTGCCTGCAGGCCCTGCGTGGCCTGTTGCAGCTGCACAGAGTTAGAGAAAAGCGAAACCGACTGGGAGTTATCTATAGCAAAAACAATAGTGGGGGGCACCGTGGTATTGGCAACATAGCGCACCAGCGGCCCCAGTAACAAAAAGCACAGAAAACTGACTACCACAAAACGCAGGGCAGCCAGCAAATAGTTTAGGGACTTCGGCCAGGGTGTGCGCTTACTGTAGAGCAGCCAGGCATACAGCAGCCCCACCGCCAGGCAGGCCAGCAGTAACCAAGGTGAATAAGTGGTAATAAGTCTGAATGAGTTCAACTTTTTGATGTATGAATGACGAACTACAAATTATAAAGCATGAATGCCTGCTATGGGAGCTTCGTTTCAGGACGAAATTACCCCGGCTATGGCAGTCTTTTTGCCGGTGAAAACACCCAGCAAGCGCAACAGTTGTCAGGTGCTGATACTAAAGATAAAAGAAAAAGACCAATGCTACTAACGCAAAAGTTGTAGCATTGGTCTTTACATTTATTTATATCCGGAAAATTAGTCAGAAACGAGTCATTGTTTCTGGCTAATTTGTCCAATTAGGTCAGCATGCCGCCATCTACCTGCAGCACCTGCCCGCTGATGTAAGAGGATTGGTCAGAGGCCAAGAATACAGCCGCATTGGCCACATCCTCCGGAGAGCCGCCACGCTTCAGCGGAATCGCCTTGCGCCACTCGTCCACCACTTTCTGGTCCAGTTCACCCGTCATCTCTGTTTCAATAAAGCCTGGGGCAATAGCATTGCAGCGGATGTTGCGGGAGCCCAGCTCCAGCGCCACTGATTTTGTGAAGCCGATAATACCTGCCTTGGAGGCGGCATAGTTGGCCTGGCCTGCATTGCCCTTTATACCTACCACGGATGTAATGTTGATAAGAGAGCCGCTTTTGGCGCGCATCATGTGCTTGGTAGCTGCCTTGGTCACATTGTACACAGACTTGAGGTTCGTGTTTATCACCGCGTCCCACTGCTCCTCGTTCATGCGCATCAGCAAACCGTCGCGCGTAATGCCGGCATTGTTCACTACAATGTCCAGCTTACCGAATTCCTTCACAACATCCTCCACCAGTTGCTCTGCCTGGGCATTGTTGGCAGCGTCAGAGCGGTAGCCTTTCGCCTTGCCACCGTCAGCAGACAGTTCCTGCTCTAACAGATGGCCTTTTTCAACACTCGACAGGTAGGTGAAGGCGACTTGTGCGCCCATTTCTACAAACTTCTGCGCAATGGCGCGCCCTATTCCTTTGGATGCTCCGGTTACCAGAGCTACTTTTCCTTCTAATGCTTTCATAGAGGCCAAAGTTAGAAAAAAAATAGAATTCTGAAGGCGCCGAAAAAAACAGGGAAATTGGTGGGGAAAGTCCCTCTGTTTTAACCCCTTGAATCATAAACAGCAAAGAACAGAGGCCGGTGTCCTTAAGGCCTTGGGTGTGCTGCAGTGCTATATTGGTTTAGGTAAATATATTGTAACATATTTAGAATCTGAATATTGTGTTAAGCTATGTTTTTATTTGTAATGGTTTCGGACTATTTTCGTGTCGATTTTCAACCAAAGGGATTACAAGATGTTGAATAGCAACAGAGGGCTTGCCACCCTTATCGCTTTACTGGTACTGGTGTTTTTTACGGCTGAGTACGCGCTGCAATTCAGTACCGAAAGCCTGATGGCGCAACCCATAGCGTCTGTTTCGGAGGCTGAAGCACTCGAGGAAACAGAAGAAATAGAGGAGGAGAAGGGACCTGCCCCTATTGTATATGGTATTCCTACCGACTCGCTTGAGATAGTAGAGGCCGAAATCAAAAGAGGGGAGAGCCTCTCTGAGATTCTCTCTAATTACAACATCACTCCAGCGCAGGTTGATCAGCTGGCTGCAAAGTCAAAGGATGTTTTCAACGTACGCCACATGGCAGCAAAGCGCAGCTATACCCTGCTGCATGCGCTGGACTCTGCGCAAACGGCCCAGTTCTTTATTTATGAGCCAAACAACCTGGAATATATCGTCTATGACCTGCGCTGTGAAATGACCGTGACAAAGGTAGAGCGGCAGATGGAGGTGCTGGAGCGCACACTGGCAGGCGAAATAAAAAACTCTCTTTTCGAATCTATTATAGCAGCAGGCGGTTCGGCACAGCTCGTAAACAAGTTCGCCGACATCTACGCCTGGCGCCTGAACCTGAACCGTATACAACCAGGAGATAAGTTTAAATTGATTTATGATGAAAAGGTGGTGAATGGTACCACCATTGGCTTCAGCAACCTGAAGGCTGCCTTTTTTGAGCACAGGGGAGAGCCGTTGTATGCCATTGGCTTTGACCAGGGCGATGGCCTGAGCTACTACGACGAGAAAGGGCAGAGCATGAAAAAGGCTTTTCTAAGGGAGCCTTTGGAGTACAGCCGCATCAGCTCCCGCTTTTCGAAGCGCCGTTTCCACCCGGTACAGAAGCGCTACAAAGCACACCTTGGTACCGATTTTGCTGCGCCGCATGGTACTCCTATCCGCACAGTAGGTGACGGCGTGGTGCTGGAAGCGCGCTATACCCGAGGCAATGGCTACTACGTGAAAATAAAGCACAACAAAACCTACACCACCCAATACCTGCACATGTCTAAGTTTGCAAAGGGCATGCGTGCTGGCAAGCGGGTGAAGCAGGGGCAAACCATTGGCTATGTAGGTAGCACTGGCCTGGCCACCGGCCCGCACCTGTGCTACCGGTTCTGGAAAGATGGCAAACAAGTGGATGCCCTGAGTGCCAAACTTCCGCTGGCAAATCCTATTACGAAGAAATACCTTTCTGAATTTAATGAGGTAAAAGAGGAAACGGTGAAAAGAATGGAAGCGATAGATTTAAAGAATGCAAAGCCTGACCTGCTGGCAACGAATAAAGCCCGCCAGGAGAAGGATGCTTAAGATTTTATTTGTGAGTATTTGAATTTAGGGAGAAGGCGCTGTGAAGGCGCCTTTTTCTTTTGCGCAAAGCGCCGCTTATGGTTTCGTGTAGGTGAATTCAAGACAGCCAAACCCAACTCCAGCTTTAGTTGCAGCAGTTCTTCAACTGTACGTCGGCATCTTTCAAACCCAGTGACTTAACTTTAGCCCGGTCGGCACCGGCTCAGGCAGGCCTCTGGGTAAGACGGGGCGGCGATAATGGCTTTATTGAAGTCCTGTATGGCATCGCAATAGCGCTGGAGGTGGTCCTTGGCTACTCCTCTGTTAGTGAGTGTTTCCACATGGCCGGGTTCCTGCTGCAGCACCTGGTCATAGTCTCTGATGGCCTCTGCATACCTGCAGTTTTAAAGTTATTGTTTCCGTCCAGACAATAGTCTTTGGCGATATCCTGAGCTAAAGAAGAAAAAGAAGCAAGTGTAAGCAGTAAAAGGAATAAAATTTTTTCATTTTTTTAGGGTGATATAAGCGAATGGGGTGCAAAGAGCCGTAGATTGACAGATTCCTGAAAGTGTTTTTTGAGTTATATAATGCTTTCGCTGTATCTTTCCATCCTGTTCTCCTAATTATGCTAAAACAGCAGCAGGTGAGACATCTGGTTTTGCAGTATGGGTATTTAAGATTATTTTTGTTCATCAACTATATAAAAAGAGACTATGGCATCAAAATACGATTTAGTAGTGGTTGGTAGTGGCCCGGGTGGTTATGTGGCGGCAATTCGCGCATCGCAACTGGGTATGAAAGTAGGTGTTATCGAGCGTGAGGCGCTGGGTGGTATCTGCTTGAACTGGGGTTGTATCCCGACCAAGGCACTGCTAAAGAGCGCAAGCGTTTTTGAATATATTAACCATGCTGCTGATTACGGCATTACGGTGGGGGATGCTTCTGTAGACTTCGGTGCTGTTATCAAGCGTAGCCGTGGCGTTGCCGACGGTATGAGCAAGGGAATCCAGTTCCTGTTCCGCAAAAACAAGATCGATGCGATTATGGGAACAGGTAAAGTAACCGGCAAAGGCAAAGTAGAGGTAACAAACGCCGACGGCAAGAAGGAAACAATAGAGGCAACAAACATCATCCTGGCAACAGGTGCACGTTCACGCGAACTACCAAACCTGCCAATCGATGGTAAGAAAATCATTGGCTATCGCCAGGCGATGTCGCTGGACAAGCTTCCTGAATCAATGGTAGTGGTTGGCTCCGGTGCAATTGGGGTAGAGTTCGCCTACTTCTATAACTCCATGGGCACAAAAGTAACTGTGGTGGAGTACCTGCCGAACATTGTGCCTGTAGAGGACGAAGAGGTATCCCGCCAGCTGGCAAAGTCTTTCAAGAAGTCCGGTATCGATATCATGACCGATTCTCAGGTAGAGTCTGTTGACACCAGCGGCAAGCTTTGCAAAGTCAAAGTAAAAACTGCCAAAGGTCAGGAAACACTTGAAGCAGAGATAGTATTATCAGCTGTAGGTATACAGACAAACCTGGAGAACATCGGTATTGAAGAACTCGGGATCAAAGTAGACAGGGGCCGTGTGATAGTAGATGAGTTCTACAAAACAAATGTGGATGGCATTTATGCCATTGGTGACATCGTTCCTGGTCCGGCGCTGGCGCACGTAGCTTCTGCAGAAGGCATCATCTGCGTAGAGAAAATTGCGGGTCATCATCCGGAGCCGCTAAACTACAGCAATATCCCTGGTTGTACTTATTGCTCACCTGAAATCGCGTCTGTTGGTTTAACAGAGAAAGCGGCCCGTGAGCAAGGCCTGGATATCAAAGTTGGTAAGTTCCCGTTCTCCGCGTCTGGTAAAGCCAGTGCAGGTGGCGTGAAAGACGGCTTTGTAAAGGTTATTTTTGATGCGAAGTATGGAGAGTTCTTAGGTGCCCATATGATTGGTGCGAACGTGACAGAGATGATTGCTGAAGTAGTTGTAGCACGCAAGCTGGAGACTACGGGCCACGAAATTATTAAGTCGGTGCACCCGCACCCAACCATGAGCGAGGCTGTAATGGAAGCTGCCGCAGCAGCCTACGACGAGGTGATTCACCTATAGCCGGTTTATAGTAAAATAAAAAAGAGGTTGGCCGAAGTTTCGGACAACCTCTTTTTTATGTCGTGTTTTGAACAAAGCATTTGGAACTGCAGCAACAGGAATAGCTGTCTTACAGAAGCTGCCTGGCGTTGTACTTTTTTTCTCGTCGATCTTTGATTAGCTTTGAGGTTCTTTACGTATCAATAATCCAGTATATCAGTATAAGTTACTAATGTTGGAGATGTTACTGTAGTGATCTCTGAACTTATAACCACCTGGATACCTTTATACTGTAGTACCCGCAATTCACCTCTATGCCCTTTAAGGCTTTGCGTGAGTTCATTTTATCACACAAAACTGCTTATATGAAGCTTAAAGGCAAAGTAAAATTCGTTCCCAAAGATAAAAGCCTCTTTTTTGCTACCCTTCGCAAACGGGTTGATAATTACTTTGCCGAGAACAGTATTGCTAAAACAGCCAACACGACCATGGTAGTGAAGAGCGTTGTGCTGCTGCTATGCTATATCGTTCCTTTTATTGCCCTTCTCTCTTTGCAACCAGCATTTCCGCTTAGTTTGCTGTTTTGGTTTGTGATGGGATTAGGCGTGGCAGGCATTGGCATGAGTGTGATGCATGATGCCAACCACGGCGCCTTTTCAAGCAGCAAAAGAGTGAATGAACTCATGGGGCATACCCTGAACCTGGTAGGCGGTTCCGCCTTTAACTGGAAGCTGCAGCACAACATCCTGCACCATACCTATACCAATGTGGTGGAGATGGATGAGGACATACAGGACAGGCTGGTGTTGCGCTTTTCGCCGCACACAAAGGTGAAGTTCTTTCACCAGTTGCAGTGGGTGTACGCTTTTGTTTTTTACGGACTGCTAACACTTTACTGGGTGGTGGCGAAAGACTTTGTGCAGTACGGTCTATTCATTAAAAACGGCGTAAACGCAAATACGGTATCTGAAAACAGGAAATGGCTTCTGAAGCTCATCACCATGAAGGTGCTGTACTTCTTCGTGATGCTGGCGGTGCCAGTACTGTTCTTTGGAATTCCATTTTTGCAGGTGTTGCTCGGATTTCTGCTGATGCACTTTGTGGCGGGTATCATACTCACGGTGGTATTCCAACTGGCGCATACGGTGGAGGGCACCAGCCATCCCAGACCCGACGAAAACGGAAACATCGAGAACGACTGGGCGATACACCAAATGAACACTACTGTAAACTTTTCGCGCCACAACAAGTTGTTGTCGTGGTATGTGGGCGGTTTAAACTTTCAGGTGGAGCACCATCTTTTCCCGCGTATCTGCCATGTGCACTATCCGGCTATCGCAGAAATAGTGAAAGAGACAGCAACTGAGTTTAACATACCATATCTCGAAAACGAAACGTTTGGGCAGGCTGTGCGTTCTCACATTGCCACGCTGCACCGCTTCGGCAGGCTCCCTGACATGAACGAGGCCATTGGCTAATGACCGGGCTACCAGGCATTCATCCCGGAGGAGCTGTTTCTCTACGGATGCATCCTTTTTTACAAATTATCAAGTTTACAAATGAAGCTTAAAGGCAAAGTAAAATTCGTCAACAAAGACAAAAGCCTCTTTTTCCCAACACTACGCAAACGTGTAGACGCTTATTTCAAAGACAATAACCTGCCGAAGTCAGGCAACTATAACATCCTGGTCAAAAGCATCATTTTGCTGCTTATATACCTTGTGCCCTTCGCCCTGTTGCTTGCCTTCACTCCGGGCCTTGGTGTAAGTTTAGGGCTGTGGTTTATCATGGGCATCGGCGTGGCGGGTGTTGCCATGAGTGTGATGCATGATGCCAACCACGGCGCTTTCTCTAAAAGCAAAACCATCAACTACCTGATGGCACATTCTGTAAACCTGTTGGGTGGCTCTGCCTTTAACTGGAGACTGCAGCACAATATCCTGCATCACACTTATACAAACGTGGTGGAAATGGATGAAGACATAGATGATATGGTGTTCATGCGCTTCTCGCCACATACCAACGTAAGGTTCTACCATAAACTGCAGTGGGTGTATGCTTTTATGTTTTATGGTTTGCTCACGCTGTATTGGGTAGTTCTGAAAGATTTTGTGCAGTTCTTCCGTTTTATCAGGAGCGGGGTGAATGCCAATTCAAGAGCTGAGAACAAGATAGCCTTCATAAAAATAGTTGCTTTTAAGGTGCTCTATTTCTTCTCGATGCTGGTGGCACCAACACTTCTTTTTGGTATTCCTTTCTGGGAGGTGCTGGTGGGCTTTCTGCTGATGCACTTTGTGGCCGGTATCATCCTGTCTACCGTATTTCAGCTGGCGCATACCGTGGAAGGCACAAGTCATCCACTGCCTTGCGATAGCGGTATCATTGAAAACGACTGGGCCATCCATCAACTGAACACAACGGCCAATTTCGCACGCAGGAGCAAGCTGCTCTCCTGGTATGTGGGCGGTTTAAACTTCCAGATTGAGCACCACCTGTTCCCGCGTATCTGCCATGTGCATTACCCTGCCATCGCTGCCATTGTAAAAGAAACAACCGCGGAGTTTGGTATTCCTTACCTGGAGAGTAAAACGTTAGCACAGGCTATACGCTCGCACGTAAACACCCTGCACCGCTTCGGAAGGCTGCAACTGCCTGACCTGAACGAGGTGATGGCATAAGCAAGGTATGAATGTGTTTGAAACGGCTGGAGGTAACTTTCCAGCCGTTTTTGTTTGTCTGAAACAGGATGTGCGGATATTTTCTAAGATGAACAGGATTATTTCTATTGTTTTTGCCAGACCCTCACAGGATCTGCGCACGCTGCGGGGGGATATGGAGCAGGTGCTTTAGGTTAGCGATCGGGTTTTACTTTGTGTAATTTTGCAGGAATACATAAACTCAATACTTGCAGCACCAACACCCAGCCATGCCTATCATTCAAATCACCCCCTGCACGCCGGCAGATTTATATACGCTTCAGGATATTGCCATTAACGCCTATGGCGACCATTACTTGTACCTGTGGTACGACGGTGGGGCGTGGTATATTGACAGGAGCTTTAGCGAGGCAACTATTAAAAAAGAGCTGGAGGACCAGAATGCGGCTCTTTTCCTGATTTATGCAGAGGAGGAACTGGTGGGCTTCCTGAAGCTGAACATTGATCAGGCTTTAGAAGGAGAGAGCGAAGAAGAAAGCCTGGAACTGGAAAGAATCTATCTGACTAAAGCAGCGTCCGGCAAAGGCATCGGCCGCCAGGTGGTGGATTTTACAGTCGCGTTTGCCAGGGAAAGAAACAAGCGTACCATTTGGCTGAAGGCAATGGACAGCAGTAAATCCGTAGATTTCTATGAGCAGAATGGCTTTGAGAAATGTGGTACTTACAGGTTGGATTTTGAAGCAATGAAGCCGGAGTACCGCGGCATGTACATCCTGAAGCGGGAGTTGTAAGAGGCAGTGCAGTACCCTAAACTTTGCACGGCTTCTACATGTTGTAAGATTTACGTATAACTCAAGCTTATCAAGCACAAGTAGCATTGGATACATCAACAATAGATATACTCATTATCGGAGCCGGACCCATCGGTCTGGCCTGCGGACTGGAAGCACAAAGGGTAGGGCTCAGCCACCTGATAGTGGAGAAAGGCACGCTCGTTAATTCTATTTACAATTACCCCCTGAACATGACCTTTTTCTCCACCTCCGACAGGTTGGAGATTGGGGGCATTCCGTTTGTGTCCATTCACCCGAAGCCGAACCGCATGGAGGCGATGGAGTATTACCGCCGCGTAGCGGATTCTCAGAACCTGAACGTGCACCTTTTTGAGGGGGTAGAACACCTGGAGCCGGAGGGAGATGTGTACCGGGTCCGGACGAGCAAGGGGGAATATGTAGCCCGGCACGTAATAATTGCGGTAGGCTTTTACGGCATCCCGAATATGCTGAACATACCGGGGGAGGAACTGCCCAAGGTGCGCCACTATTATTTCGACCCGCATTACTATTTCCGGCAGAAAGTGGTGGTGGTAGGAGCCAACAACTCCTCCGCAGATGCTGCCCTTGAAACCTGGCGAAAGGGAGCAGAGGTGACCCTGGTGGTGCGCCAGCCTGAATTGGGAAGTATAAAGTACTGGACAAAGCCTGACCTGGAGAACCGCATCAAAGAGGGCTCTATTAAGTGCTATTTCTCCTCTAACCTTACCGAGATACGGGAGCAGAAAGTAGATATACAGACCCCGGAGGGGAAAATTACCATTCAAAATGATTTTGTGCTGGCTATGACAGGCTATCAGCCAGACTTCAGTTTCCTGCAAAATATTGGCATCAAGCTGTCGGAAGACGAAAAACGCTATCCACAGTACGACCCGGAGACCATGGAAACTAACCTGCCAAACGTTTATTTAGCCGGTGTGATATGCGGTGGCATGGATACACACGTGTGGTTTATTGAGAACTCCCGTGAACATGCCATTAAAATTGTGAAGCATATTGCGCGGGAAAAGGAGGTAGAAAAAGCGTAGCCTGTACCTGGGGTATGACAGTCCGAAGCCGCTGTTCCTTTGCTGCTGTCGTAACTTTGTTTGCCGTAATAAGTTTAAAGAGACATTGACTGGAAGAGGTCCGACTGCAAGCACAAAAGCTGAAGGAGCACCTGCTGAGCCAGAGCTTATTAATGAACTTAGAACAAGTAAAGTATGAAGATTGCCATTATAGGAGCCAGCGGCAACATCGGTTCCAGGATTACACAGGAGGCACTTACCAGGGGGCATAGCGTAACAGCCATTGTACGGCACCCGGAGAAGGTAGCTAAAGAGAGCGTGAGCCTCGAAGTGAAGCAGGGGGATGTGGAAGATGTGGAGCAGACAGCCAGCCTGATCAAAGACCATGACGCCGTAGTGGTGTCCTATAGCCCGGGTTGGGAACCTGGTACAGACTTTCATAAGTATGTGGAAGTGGCAGAGAAGGTGCTGCAGGCAGCGAAAAAAGCAGGCGTGAAGCGTGTGCTGAATGTGGGCGGGGCCGGTAGCCTTTACACAGAGGGCGGGGTGCAACTGGTAGATACACCCGAATTTCCGGAAGCCTGGAAAGCAGGGGCCATGGGCCAGCGCGACGCCCTGAAAGTGTACCGGGAAGAAAAGGAGCTGGAGTGGACCTTTTTTTGTCCGGCCATTATCATTGAGCCGGGCGAGCGCACCGGCAAATTCCGCTACGGTACAGAAAACCCGGTGATGAACGAGCGGGGCGAAAGCAAAATCTCACGACAGGACTTTGCTGTAGCCGCGTTAGATGAACTGGAAAAGCCGAAATACATCCGCCAGCGCTTTACTGTTGGTTATTAAATCTCCTTATCAAGCAGCACCAGTTTCCTGGTGCTGCTTTTCTTTAGCGGGCCGTCAGGCTGAAAAACCCTCCCTGAAAAAGATATATAGGAAGTGACGCTGTATCGGTGTACCTTTACATTCTTTAACCCCTATAGAACTATATTGTTCTATCATAGGTTAAAGAAAGAATACAGGTCGGGAATGGCCCAGGAGCTATAGCAGCTTCGCAAAATGAATCAGATTCCGGCCATCTCACCGCTGAAGCAGTACACATGGTGCTGCGCGGTTTCTTTTGAAAAACCAATTAATGACATTCGAGAATTTAAATTTGATAGAGCCAATCCTTAAAGCTCTTAAAACAGAAGGATATACCCAACCGACACCCATCCAGGAAAAATCAATTCCGCTTATACTTCAGAAAAGAGACCTTTTAGGATGTGCCCAGACAGGAACCGGTAAAACGGCAGCCTTCTCTATTCCTATTTTACAGCTGCTTTCCGAGAACAAAGTGCAGCAGGACAGAGGGCCACGCAAAATCAGAGCGATGATTCTGACGCCAACACGAGAACTGGCCCTGCAGATTGCCGACAGCCTGACCTCTTACGGCAGACATACCGGCCTGAAGCATACCGTAATATTTGGTGGTGTATCGCAGCGTGCGCAGACAGATGCGTTGCGCGCCGGTGTTGACATACTGGTGGCCACGCCAGGCCGTTTGCTCGACCTGATGGCGCAGAAGTACGTGCACCTGAATAACATCGAGATGTTTGTGCTCGATGAGGCAGACCGCATGCTGGACATGGGCTTTGTGAATGACGTACGGAAGGTGCTGAAAGTATTGCCGGAGAAAAGGCAATCGCTGTTTTTCTCGGCTACCATGGCCCCTGAAATCCTGAAACTGGCGAACACCATTCTGGTAAACCCTGCGCAGGTAGAGGTAACGCCGGTGTCGTCTACAGCCAACACGATTAAGCAGGCGGTGTACTATGTAAAGAAATCAGATAAGAAGAACCTGTTGCTCCACCTGCTCAAGGATGGCGAGATTGACCGTGCCCTTGTATTTACCCGCACCAAGCATGGTGCCGACAGGGTAGCCAAAGACATGAGCAAAGCCGGTGTGCAGGCAGAGGCTATTCACGGAAACAAATCGCAGAATGCGCGTGTGCGTGCCCTTGATAACTTCAAGAAAAGCCAGACACGCGTGCTGGTGGCAACAGACATCGCAGCACGTGGTATTGATGTGGACGATTTGTCGCACGTTATTAATTACGAGCTGCCGAACGAGCCGGAAACCTATGTGCACCGCATTGGCCGTACAGGTCGTGCCGGCGCAAGTGGAGTGGCCCTGTCGTTTTGCGATGCCGAAGAGACCTCTTACCTCGTAAGCATTCAGAAGCTGATATCGAAGTCGGTTCCGGTAATAGACAACCACCCTTACCCGATGACGGCGAAAGATTTTGCGGAGGCAGCCAGCACGGTAAAGCAGCAGCAAAACAGGGGCGGCCGTGGCGGTAGAAACAGACCGAACAACAGTGGCGGCAGCGCAGCTAAAGCCACTGGCAACGGAGGCAACAGAAGGTGGAGCAATAACAAGCCGAAAGCAAGTAAGGCTTAGTTAAGAAATACAGCATCAGGAAATCCTGCCGGTATAGTACCGGCAGGATTTTGTATTTTCGGCAGCGGTACCTGTTGGTAGACCAAACCTGCCATAGAAGGCGTGTAGGCAACACTTTCAAAACTTAACCTGATATTATCGTATGAAGGGTATTGCCGGTAGTTAGCCTGCAAAATTCTAAAACAATGTTTGAATGACATGACTTACAGCAAGCTTAAGCAGATAAACGCCATACTACTTTGTCTGATTGCTGTATTTGCCATCCTATATATCGGAGCTGACTTCCTGGTCTCCTTTACCTTTGCGGTTTTCATAGCCATGCTCATGATTCCGGTAGCAGACAAACTGGAAGACTGGGGAATGGGAAGAGCGCTGTCCTCCTTCATCAGCACCCTTGTAGTGTTTGTTGTGGTCATTGGCCTGTCTTACCTGATGGTTTTCCAGCTAAGGAACCTGACCGATGATTTACCGGATATTCAGCACGAGTCAGAGCAGCTCCTTTCGCAGCTGCAAAATTTTGTGACTTCTATAACCGGTATTTCGCACGAGGAGCAAACACGGTTTCTGCAGGAGCGTTCAGATACCATACTTGGCACACTGGAGGCGGAGGCAACCAATTTTCTGGCGAACCTCCTGAATACATTTCTAAAGTTTCTCCTGTTGCTCATCTATGTATTTCTCCTTCTCCTGTACAGGGACCGGTTTGCAGATGTGGTGCTGATGTATACTTCTGAAGAGAAAAAGGAGAAGGCAAAGGGAGTATTAAGCAAAACAAGCCATGTGGCACACCAGTACCTTTGGGGGCGCATCAAAGTGATGTCTCTTCTGGCGCTTATGTACATCATTGCGTTTCTCGCTTTCGATATCCGGTACCCTGTTTTACTGACTGCCTTCGGTGCCCTGGTGACGATTATACCTTACATCGGACCGCTAGTAAGCGGGATATTACCTGTTTTTGTGGGTATTCTTTTCATAGACGACTCTACTGTGCTTGTCTTATTTGCGGTAACGGTGCTGATAATACAACTGATAGAAAGCTACGTGTTTGAGCCTATCATCATCGGTTCAGAAGTACAGCTGAACCCCCTGTTTGTGATTGTTGCTATTATTATCGGGAACATGGTCTGGGGGCTGTCCGGCATGATTCTTTTTGTGCCCCTGTTTGCAGTGTTCAAAATTCTCTCCGACAGGGTTGAGAGCCTTAGGCCTGTGGGGTACCTGATAGGTACACGTAAATCCGGTTCTGGCGAGAGCTGGCTTGACAAGGTAAAAGCCTTTTTCAAAAAATAACGAGGGGCAACTGACATAGAGGGAAGCTGAACTGTGCAAACTGTTCTCTCATATCAGAGCCTTTATGTCGCTGCTGTCCTGGCAACCAGCACGCAAAACCGAAACCAGGTAAAACAAGTACATTGGGCTGGTAAAAAATAAAACCAGACACACCAATGAGAAGACCACAGCAGGCTGCCGCCTCCCGCTTTGAAAATGGCAAATTCCATAATTCAGCCATCACAAAAGTACTTCAGAAAGAAGACATGCTGGACACGATGCTGCGCTATGCGAAGCGCCCCAAAGATGCAGGCAAACCGCTCTTTGAAGTGCCCGTGCACCACCTTTCAGTAGCTGATTTTGAGCGGGAGCCATCTGAACAAATACAGGTGAACTGGCTGGGGCACGCCTCCCTGGTGCTGGAAATGGGCAGACGCCGCTACCTCATCGACCCGGTGCTGAGCGAGCGGGCTTCTCCTGTGCCCTTTGCGGGACCAAAGCGCATCCATCCTGCTCCCCTCAAGGCAGAGGATGTTCACGGGATTGATGCCGTGCTCATCTCCCACGATCATTACGACCACCTCGACCATCAGACCATCCGCGCCTTGCGCCACAAGGTGCCCCTGTTCTACGTGCCCCTGAAAGTAAAGAAACAGCTGATCCACTGGGGAGTGCCGCCAATGAATATTGTGGAATTAGACTGGTGGCAGCAGGTGCAGGACGGTGATAACATATTAATTGCCACGCCAGCCCGGCACTTCTCTGGCAGGGGGCTCTTTAACCGGAACAGCACCCTGTGGGCGTCGTGGTGCTTAATTGGGAAGCAGGAGCGGGTGTTCTACAGCGGAGACTCTGGCCCGATGGAAGAATTCCGGTTGATAGGTGAAGCCTATGGCCCCTTTGACTTGACAATTATACCGATTGGTGCCTACGACGTAAACTGGGCCGACATACACACTAACTCCGAAGAGGCAGTACAGGCGCATCAGCAGGTAAAAGGTAACAGGCTGCTGCCCGTGCACTGGGCTACCTTCGACCTGGCCATCCACCCCTGGGGCGAACCGATAGAGCGCTTACACCGGGCGGCTGCCCTGCAGGGCGTGCCGATACTGCTGCCAGAGGTAGGGCAGTGGTTAAAGGATATACATACCTTTAACAGCAGGCTGTGGTGGAAAAGATAGTACGTTATGCTGCTTTTCTGCCCACGTTCTGGCGTGTCCGGCTAACTAAGTACACGCCGGCAAAAATGAGTAAGGCGTAAAGGCCTTTCTGCAGCGTAAACTCATCTTTGCCAAAACCGGTTGCAATGATAATAGCCAGTACCGGCTGCAGGTAAATGTAGGCGCCCACCAAAGAAGGGTTGGCATAGCGGAGAGCCCAGGTATTCAGGAGATAAGCCAGTATGGTAACTGCCAGCACCATAAAAGCAATGGCTATCCAGATAGAGGTGGGGAAGGAACCGTAGTCCGGCGCGAGGAGCTGTTGCCAGCCAAAAGGCACTACGATAACGGCCCCCACTGCAAAGATGCGGCTGACAATGGTAATCGCATGGTATTTCTGCATCAGCGGTTTTACCAGCACCAGATACATGCCGAAAGAGACAGCGTTCAGGATAATCAGCAAATCGCCGAAGATGTTGCCTGTGGTGCTCTCTGTGCGGGAGGTGTTGATGAGGAGCAGGGCTCCGAGGCATGCCAGCACAATGCCACTCACTTTACGAAAGCTGACGCGCTCCCGCAACAGTATAGCCGAGAACAGGAGCACTGCCACAGGGCTAATCACCATCAGCAGGGCAGCATTGATGGGCACTGTTAAATTGAGGCCGGCAAAAAAGCAGAGCTGGTTAATGGCAATACCCGTCACGCCACAGGCGATCGACCGCAGGTTATCCGCCCGCCCCACGATTTTCTCTTTCACGACCATCCTTGAGAAGATTCCGAAAAAAAGCGCTGCCGACACCACCCTTATCACAATCAATCCAAAGGGTCCCACATAAACGGGCATCACTTCTTTGGCTATACTGTAATTGCTCCCGTAAATCAGCGCCACCAGAAACAGCGCCGCATGCACCTGCACTTGCTTACTCATCGCGCAAAGGTAAGTGCTTATTTCTTTAGTACCGTATAAAGAGGCAGTATCTGTAGCTTAACCTTATTTTATATGAACTATAAGAATAACCTGCCGCTAACAGTGAGGAGGGCAATTGAAGTGATGGGCCTGTTTTTTTTGGGGTGGCTCATTGTGCTGGGCAGAGACTTGCTGGCCCCCCTGCTGATGGCCTTTTTCCTGAGTCTTATGCTGCTGCCGCTTTACCGGTTTTTCAGGAGAAACAAGTTCCCGGAAACACTTGCCATCGGTACCACTTTATTGGTACTGGCCCTGGTGGTGGGGCTGATTATATGGTTCTTTTCATCTCAGATCAGCAACCTGATAGCAGACTTTCCTACCATCCAGGCGAACGTTGTCAAACACCTGCACTCCCTCAGCGAGTGGATCGAGGATGTCTCGCCTGTGTCTACCGAGGAGCAGACCCGCTACTTAAGTGAATACAGCAGCAGGATTCTGAGTTATGCCGGTTCGGTATTGAGCGGGGCTGCACTTTCCATTACAGGCATGTTTGTTTTCCTGGGCCTGGTGCCCATTTATATATTCCTGCTACTTTTCTATAAAAACCTGCTCCTGCGTTTTGTGTTTTTCTGGTTCCCGGACGACATGCACGAGAACGTGGAGGAAACGATGCGCGAGATGGAGGTGATTATTAAAAGCTATCTCTTTGGCCTGTTAATCCAGGTTTCTTATATGACGGTGCTGCTGGGTGGCATCCTGATGATCATCGGTATCAAGCATGCCTTACTAATCGGTGTGATTTTCGCTTTCCTGAACCTGATACCTTATGTAGGTGCCTTGCTGGGCAATATCATCGGGGTGCTGCTGACGCTTGCCTCTTCCTCTGAACTTTGGCCCATTCTCACGGTGCTGGGTGTGATAGCTGCTGTACAGTTTCTTGACAATAATATTCTGATGCCACGCATTGTGGGGTCAAAAGTGAAGATCAATGCCCTGGCCACCATTGTGGGTGTTATCGTTGGCGGCGAGATAGCAGGCGTTATTGGAATGTTCCTGTCGCTGCCCATCATTGCCGTGCTAAAGGTGATCTTCGACAGAACAGAGAAATTTAAGCAGTGGGCAATCCTGCTAGGTGACGAAAGACCCGCTGAAAGCCCCATGCACGAGCCTGCATTGCGGGAGGATGATGAGCTTGTGGAGCGTCAGCTGGAAGAGGAGAATGGTATAGAACGAACGAGAAAGCGGGGAAGATAAGCTAATCTGTTACCGGATGTTTGGTTTGGTACTGGTGGCAACGCTGTTTTGCTTACGAAACTGAAATGTTGCCCATTCCTGTCCCTGCCTCTCAGAGGAGGAAAGAGAATGGGCAACATATTAACTTACGGCTACTTAAAGGAAAGCTGGGAATCGGTGATAGCCTGATATACCAGCACTCTGAATTTATCGCCTAAGTCTCCGTAACTGTTCGGGTACTTGTTTGTGTAGAGCAAGGCCACAATACCTTCTTTCGGGTCCACCCAGTAGGTAGTCCCGAAGATTCCACCCCATTCAAAGGTGCCCACGGAAATTGGCATTCTGGCAGCGCTTTTTTCAGTGGCAATACCAAAGCCCAGGCCAAACTTGCTGTTTCCATTGTTCAGCTCTCCAATTTGGTTTGTCGTCATCAGGTGAACAGTAGCCGGGCTTAAGAGGCGGAGCCCGTTGTATTCTCCTTTGTTTAACAGCATCTGTAAAAAGACGGCGTAATCCTGAATGGTGGAAGACAAGCCGGCGCCTCCTGAGAAATAAGTGCCTTTCACATTAGGAAAGTCAGGTGTTTGCCCTCCTCGTGCAGGCACCGGTTGTAATTTTTTGTTTTCTCCTTCTGTGTACAATGTAACCAGGCGACCCTGCTTTTCAGCAGGTAAGTAAAACCAGGTGTCTTTCATGCCGAGTGGTTCGAAAATGCGTGCCCGGAAAAACTGATCCAGTGGCTGACCGGAAACAACTTCAATCAGGTAACCAAGCAAGTCTGTATTTAGACCATAGGTGAAACGCTCTCCTGGCTGGTGAACCAATGGTTGCTTTGCCAGCGCAATCATGGCATCGGCAAGCCTGTCGTTGGGAGTGCCAATACCGCTGGGGATTTTGTTTTTTGCGTAAATGGCTGTTGCCTCCGGGCCTCCGATGGAGGGATAGCTGATGCCGGAGGTGTGTGTGAGCAGGTCGCGGATCGTGATTTCACGTTTCGCCGGCACCGTGGTGTAGGTGGTGTCCTGCTTGTTAAAGGTATCCAGCACCTGTGGGTTACGGAAGGCGGGAATGTATTTTGAGACAGGATCATCCAGCAGGAATTTCCCTTCCTCATAAAGCATCATCACGCCTACACTGGTAATAGCCTTGGTCTGAGAGGCAATCCGGAAAATGTCGTCGCGCTTCAGCTTCTCCTTTGCTTCCACATCGCTGTTTCCAACGCTTTTGTGATAAACAATTTTGCCATCGCGGGCAATCAAAGCCACAGCACCGGGAATATAGTTCTTGTCTATGTATTCCTGCAGCACCCGATCCAGGCGTTGCAGGCGTTCGGCGCTCATGCCTGCTTTGTCGGGTTTAGCTTCCTGCAGAACGGTTGTGGAAGACTTCTGGGCAAACGTGAAGCTGATGCACAGGCAAAGCAACAGCGTGAGGCTGGATTGGTGTATCATATAGCAGTTGTTTGTATATCTGAAAAGTTTAAGATACTATATTTAGCGCAGGATTAATGCCTGCCTACCACTTTTTTCGTGGGCCAGTTTCAGGGAAGGAAACCGGTCATGCCGCTTATCCCTGGGAGTAGCAGGGCCATCTGTCACAGGAAACCCTTACACCTGATCTCTTTCCTTTCAAATTCGTAGCTTTGTCTTTAACCCAATCCTGAGAAAGTTTAGAGCAGATGAATCACCCGAACATACCTTTGGCCGAACGCATGCGGCCTCACAACTTAGATCAGTATTACGGACAGAAGCACCTGGTGGGGCCGGACGGCATCCTGCGACGCTATATAGAGGGTGGCGTTATCCCCAGCATGATTTTGTGGGGCCCTCCCGGTGTTGGCAAAACCACTTTGGCCAACATCATTGCCAATCAGATGAAAGTGCCGTTCGTGGCCCTGAGTGCCATTAACTCCGGTGTGAAAGACATACGGGAAGTAATTGAGCAGGCGAGGAAACGGCAGGGCACGGTGCTGTTCATAGACGAGATTCACCGTTTCAACAAGTCCCAGCAGGATGCACTGCTGGGAGCGGTGGAGAAAGGCACTGTTACACTGGTTGGTGCCACAACAGAAAATCCTTCCTTCGAGGTGATCTCAGCTTTGCTGTCACGCTGCCAGGTTTACATTCTCAAGCACCTGACAAAGGACGAGTTGATAGAGTTGGTGGACAAAGCGCTGGAGCAGGATGAGTGGATGCGCCACCGCAACGTGCGGGTGGAGGAGTATGAGGCCCTGCTGACCATTTCAGGGGGGGATGCCCGCAAACTGCTGAACCTGCTCGAGATTGTGGCAGAAGGTGTGAAAGGCGATGAAGTGGTTGTTAGAAATGAACTGGTAAAGCAGGTAGCGCAGCAGAACATCGTGATGTATGATAAGTCTGGCGAGATGCACTACGACCTGGTGTCGGCCTATATCAAGTCAATACGAGGCTCTGACCCGAATGCTGCAGTCTACTGGCTGGCCCGTATGATAGAAGGGGGCGAAGACCCGAAGTTTATTGCCCGCCGCCTGTTAATTGCCGCTTCAGAAGACATCGGCCTGGCCAACTCCAATGCCCTGCTTATGGCTACTTCCTGCTTTCAGGCAGTGCAAATGATTGGCTATCCGGAGGCAGAGATAATTCTTTCGCAGTGCACTGTTTACCTGGCTACCTCCCCCAAGAGCAATGCTTCGTATAAGGCCATCAAGCAGGCGCGTGCGCTGGTACAGCAAACAGGTAACCTGCCGGTGCCGCTGCACATCCGGAACGCACCTACCAAGCTGATGAAGGAGATTGGCTACGGCAACAACTACAAGTATGCCCACGATTACGAGGGCAACTTTGTGCAGCAGGAGTTTATGCCGCAGGAACTCAGCAGCACCGCCTTTTACCAGCCCGGCCAGAACGGCCGTGAAAACGAAATGCGAAAGCAGCTGCAGGCACAGTGGGGCAAAAAGTATGGATATTAGAGGTTGGTCTATAAAAAGGTGGAATTGGTCGAGAAGGTTAACAGTAGGTAAACTATTTGCCCTATTTTTGTATATTGTATAGAGGGGGTTATAAATTCCTTCTTAATAAGCGTACTATCCTAAACTCAAATACAACATGTTAAACTTCCTGAAATATGTGCTGGCTACCATTGTTGGCTTGCTCGTATTCTTTTTCATTGGCATTCTGCTGCTGATTGGCATTGCTGCCGCTTCGGCCTCTTCTGATGAAGTAAAAGTAGCTGAGAACTCTGTGCTGGAGTTAAAGCTGGACAAGCCTATTGTAGAGCGTGACCCGGAAAACCCATTTGCAGAACTTGGCTTCTCTTTTGGTTCTTTGTCCAGCTCGGATGGCCTGGACCAGATTAAAGCCGCCATCCGGCGTGCCAAGACTGACGACAACGTGAAGGGCATCTTCCTGAACATGATTTACGTGGATGCCGGTATGGCAAAGCTGGAGGAAATCCGTAACGAGCTGATTGATTTCAAGGAGTCGGGCAAGTTTGTGGTTTCTTATACTGATGCTTCTACAGAGAAAGCTTATTACCTGGCTTCTGTGGCCGACAAGATTTACCTGAACCCAATGGGTACAATAGAGTTTAATGGCATGAGCTCTGAAATGTACTTCTTCAAAAGGCTTCTGGACAAGCTAAACATTGAGGCGCAGATATTTAAAGTGGGTACCTACAAAAGCGCTGTAGAGCCTTTCTTTTTAGAACAGGCCAGCGATGCCAACCGCGAGCAACTCAATTCTTTCCTGAACTCCATTAACAATTACCAGCTTCAAAATATAGCCAAGGCACGCGGCGTGGAGGTAGCAGAGCTGAAGAACGTGCAGGACAACCTGCTGGTGCGTGACCCTGCCGACGCTAAGGAGCATAAGCTGATTACGGATGTCGGTTACTTTGATGAGGCTATCAGCTTTATGAAGGAGCAGATTGGTATGGAGCAGGATGCCAAGCTGGAGCTTGTGCAGCTGTCCAAGTACAAGAAAGTAAAAGATAACATAGAGGTAAACACGTCCAAAAACAGAATTGCTGTTATCTATGCCGAAGGCGATATTGTGGATGGCGAGGGAGATGAAAACAACATCGGTAGCCGGCGCTTTTCTGATGCCCTGCGCAAAGCCCGGATGGACGAAAATGTGAAGGCCGTGGTGTTGCGTATCAGTTCTCCGGGTGGTAGTGCACTGGCATCTGATGTAATGTGGCGTGAAATACAACTCACCAAAAAAGAGAAGCCTGTTATCGCCTCTATGTCTGATTATGCTGCTTCCGGCGGCTATTACCTGGCCATGGGCTGCGATACCATTGTGGCGCACCCGAACACGATTACAGGTAGCATCGGAGTATTCGGTGTAATTCCAAACATACAGGGCTTCCTGAATGAGAAACTAGGTATTACCGTGGACCACGTAAGCACCGGCAAGTTTGCAGATATGCCAACCATCACCCGCCCGATGACAGCGCAGGAGCAGGAGATTGTGCAGAACCAAATCAACCAGATTTACGAAACCTTTACCAGCAAAGCTGCCCAGGGCCGCAACATGAGCCAGGATCAGCTGAAGGAGTATGCATCCGGAAGGGTATGGTCCGGTACAGAGGCGAAGCAGCGCAACCTCGTGGATACGTATGGTGGCCTGGAAGAAGCCCTCGCCATTGCCGCTAAAAAAGCAAACATAGAAGATGACTACCGTGTTAAAGCCATGCCTGAGCGGAAGTCGTTCTTAAATAGCTTCTTCAGTGATTTTGGCGCCCAAACCAAGGAGCAGTCTATCAAGGCAGAGCTTGGTGAACTGTACCCTTACTACAAGTTGTACAAAAAGGTAAGCAACCTGCAGGGAGCACAGGCCAGAATGCCCTACGAACTGTTCATTCAGTAAATACATTTTGATTCATTTCTGATTTCATGTTTTGATGGAGTGGTTCTATTGAAGCATGCATAAAACAAAAACTGCTTCCAGGCACTGTGTCTGAAAGCAGTTTTTGTTTTACGGCAAAGCTATTTTTTTGCAATTTTGTCCGTACAGCAATATGGGTTATGATTTTGGTTTACCTGGTTCAACAGCCTGTACAGGTAAGTCACACTCACTCCTTCAAAACGCAATTCTCAATTATCTAAAATCAATTTATATGATGCAGCGCTTACAGGAATCAACTGCCTATATACAAAGCAAATCAGAGGGCTTTGTGCCAGAATTCGGAATAATACTGGGCACAGGCTTAGGTGCACTGGTTAACGAAGTGGACGTACAGCACACCTTGTCTTATGCCGATATTCCGAACTTTCCTGTTTCTACAGTTGAGAGCCACTCAGGCAAGCTGATTTTTGGTTTGCTGGCAGGCAAGCCGGTCGTAGTGATGCAGGGGCGTTTCCATTACTACGAAGGCTACACCATGGAGCAGGTGGTTTTTCCTGTGCGGGTAATGAAGCTGCTGGGAGTGAAAAAACTGATCGTCTCTAATGCAGCCGGAGGACTTAATCCCCGCTTTAACACCAGCGACCTGATGGTGATTACGGATCACATTAACCTCCTGCCGGGCAACCCGCTTATTGGTAAAAACATAGATGAGCTAGGTCCACGCTTCCCGGACATGAGCGATGTGTATGACGAAGACATGATTCGCGATGCAATGGTAATTGCAGAAGATGCCGATTTTGACCTGAGCGAAGGGGTATACGTGAGCGTACCAGGCCCGATGCTGGAAACGAAAGCAGAATACCGGTACCTGAGTACGATAGGTGCTGATGCCGTAGGTATGTCTACTGTACCTGAAGTTATTGCAGCGCGCCATATGGGCCTGCCGGTTTTCGCTTTGTCTGTAATCACGGACATGTGCACCCCAGACATGATAAAGAAAGTGGTACTGGCTGATATCCTGGAGGCTGCCGCTATAGCCGAGCCCCGCATGACCTTTCTTATCAGGGAACTGGTAAAGAGAACTAGCGCGGGTTAAAAAGTCTGGGAGTTAGAAGACTAACAAACCAAAGAGGTAATAACTGTACCAACCACGAGCAATTATTACCTCTTTGGTTTGTTATTCAAAGACCTAAATTTGGGCTGCTTCTTAAGAAAACCTGTACCTGCTTCGTACAGTGCGTAACCTAGTATCAAGCAAGCCAGGTATACCCTAACTTTCTAACTTTCTAACTTTCTAACTTTATTCCAAAACCACCATCTTGCGTCTGTAGGCCAGGTTCGTGAAAATGCCGATACCGCCCTGCACAGAGGACCGGATTCTTGACGGCTGGGCAAAAGGGTTACCGTTTGCATCTTTGGCATTGTCTGCTGAAGCCAGGAAGTCGTAGTATTGCTTCTCGATGTGAAAGAGCGTCACAATGAGGGTATCTCCCCGCTCATACCTGAAGTTAGAGCCAAATGTGATGCGCTTCCCGTTGTTTAACTTGTCAGTGCTGACAAATTCCCTGTCTGAATCATGCGTTACACTGTCGCGGTGCGTCATGTAGCGGTAATAATTGTCTGTGTTGGGGTCGTCTTTGAGTGATGTCAGCAGGATTGCTTTTCCTTCGTCATTAAACCGCCATTCCACTGTGTCAATGGGCACTGACGGTAAGACAGTAGTAAAGCCTGTTACTCTACGGCCTTTGCCATCTGTAACCTCCAGCCCATAGATGTCGCCTGGCTTTCCATTCATTATTTCATGTGAGCTGTGGGTGTACAGGAAGCCTGTAAGGTTATCTAACTTGGGCTTATAAGTGAGTTCTATGCGCCGGCCATTGTGTGTGATTAACACCTTCGCATCCGGTACAAGTGGAGGGGTAGGAGCATCAAAATAGCTGGCGCTTTCCTGTACCGCAATGCGGTAGGGCTTTCCAGGTTCTAAATAACACTCCACTACCAGCTGCGGGGTATGTGCCGGCAGTTCTATGTTTATGTCCTTATCCATGTCACAGCCATAAAATATGGCCAGGAGTGGCAGCAGGAAGTATATAGTTTGCTTCAGCCTCATTTAAATCTAAAGTTATAAGTTATAGCCGGTACAAGCGGAAAGAGCGCTACCTGCTTTGCCTGAAAGCTTAATGTCTCTCTCCGTTCTTCGTCTTTTACTTGCTCGAAATATACAAAGTACGGGTTGCGGCGGTTGTACACGTTGTACACACTAAAGGTCAGGTCCGACTCGCCCCGCTTCGGTTTCAGCTTGAAAACAGCGCTCAGGTCGAGGCGGTGGTAAGGAGCCAGCCGGAAAGAATTCCGGTCCTCATAAATCGGAATAACGGATGGGTCTTCGCTTCCTACATCCTGGAAAATGAAGCGTGCGACCGGAATGGAGTAGGCATTGCCAGTGCCAAACACGAAGGCCCCTGTCAGGCTAAGGCGCTTGCTAAACTGGTGCAGCACCACCAGGCTGATATCGTGGCGGCGATCGTAGCGGGTCGGAAACCACCGGCCCTCATTGATATCATCCAAATCATTGTCACTGTCAAACTTCCGGTAGGTCCAGGAGAGGGTGTAGCCGAGCCAGCCGGTTGTTTTGCCCTTGATTTTCTCAAAGTATATCTCGTTGCCGTAGCTCTTGCCTATGCCAAAAAGGAATTCATCCTGCAGGTTATCATTCACGAAGAGGTTGGCACCATCGCGGAAGTCCAGCTGGTTCTTCATCCACTTGTAGTACACCTCGTTGGTGAACATATACTTGCCTCTGCCAAAGAGCTTATTAAAACCTACTGCAACCTGTTGCGACCGTTGCGGCTCCACACCCTCCCTGGAGGGGTACCAGATATCTGTAGGCAAAGAAGCGCCTGAGTTCGATACAAGGTGTACGTATTGTTTCATGCTGGCAAAGCTGGCCTTCAGGGAGGAGCTCTCGCTCAGGTTATATTTGGCGGCAACACGCGGTTCCAGTGCCGAATAGGTTTTGCCACCACTGTTAAAGCCTGAGAGGCGCAGGCCGTAGTTAAGGGACAGCTGCGCATTTACCTGGTAATCATCCGAGGCATACACTCCGAATTCTGTGCCCGCCAGGTCGGTGCCTGTTGCAAAAGACTGGGTGCTGTCTTCTGACTCAAAGTTAAGGCGGCCAATGGTAAAATGGTGGCGGGTAGCCATAGCTCCGAATTTAATGCTGTGCCCGCCCTTCACAAAAAGGTCAAAGTCGGTTTTAAGGGTATAGTCCTTTACAGCCGAAGTGAGGCGTGCGCTAAAGGCATCGATGGAATTGTTAATGTTGTACTGGTAGCTGGTAGTGTAGAAGGAGGTAGTGGCGTACAAGCTGTTGTTAAACTTGTGCTTCCAGCGCAAAGTACCCATGGTGTTGCCCCAGTCAAAGTCGAACTTAAACTTATTGTCGTTAAAGCCAAAAATGTCGCGACCGTAGTAGCCACTTAACATAAGTTCATCCTTCCGGCCGAGCTTGTAAGTCAGCTTACCGTTCAGGTCGTAAAAGTAGTAATCGGGAATAGGGTCGTAGTCCGCTTTGCCTTCGCTTATGCGGTTGATCTGGCGGGTAAAGATGTCCACATACGTACGGCGGGCTGACACGGTAAAGTTTACCTTGTCTTTCACGATAGGCCCATCTATGGTCAGGCGCGAAGCAATAAGCCCAAGCCCACCCGTTGCCCTGATTCCTTCGTTGTTTCCTTCATTTAGCTGTACATCCATTACAGAAGATAAACGACCGCCATATTGGGAGGGGAAGCCGCCCTTGTACAGTTCCACGCTCCTTACAGCATCAGGATTAAACACGCTAAAAAAGCCGAAAAGGTGAGAGGGGTTGTAGATCAGGGCGTCGTCTACCAGGATCAGGTTCTGGTCGGGCCCTCCGCCACGAATATACAGGCCTGAAGTGCCCTCACCGCCAGACTGCACGCCTGGCTTCAGTTGTAATGTCTTCACAAGGTCAACTTCGCCGAAGAGCGCGGGCAGCAGTTTGGCCTCGCGTGCGGTGAGGGTCTCCACGCTCATGCGGGTATCATTCAGTTTCTGGCGCAGGCTGTTTGCCTCTACCCGTACCTCTTTCAGTTCAGTTTCGGCAGGATCCAAAGTGAAATTGATGCGCTGTTGCGCCCCGCCCGTCACACGGATTTTGCGGGACAGGCTGCTGTAGCCAATATAAGTTGCCTGTAGCGTGTACTCCCCCTCTGGCAGGCTGATGGTATAGGCTCCTTCTTCGTTTGTGCTGGTTCCGAGCCCGAGCCCGGGAATGGCAACGGTGGCCCCTATGAGAGGTTCACCATTATTAGCGTCACGTACAAACCCACGCACAGTAGAGTTTTGTGCAAAGGAAGGCAAAGTAACAAGTAGAAATAAAAATAATAAACTATAAAGGTGAATGAAGCGCATCAGGCTTGATGGTTATACTTATGTCGCAGTGATTAATTACTAACGGAATACGAAAGAATAAATTTAATTTAAGTACAGAAATAACCTACAAAAGTTACAAATGGTTTGTTTGTGCTGTTAATTTATCTGGGAGTGTGGTTCCCTTTGTTGCTTGAAAGCGAAAAAGGATGAGTCCTGGTGCTGAAGGAGGAGGTTGAGTGCGTAAACCATAAAATTTACACATGCCCGAAAAGAAAACAAAGAAGCCGCACTACGCGTGCGGCTTCCGGTAAAAAAGAAGGTCATCAGCTGAATTCATCCCTGGTATAACGCCAGAATGTGTTGTTTAAAATAGTACTCACATTTGCTTTGCAGGAGTTCTGCCTGTGCTTTGTTTTTGTTGTTAAGCGATTCCATGTAGGAGAAAAAAATCTGTGCTGCCTGTCTCATACCGCCGTTTTGCTGATGCGAAGGCTTTTTCGGTGTATTCAAGATTGGCTACCACAGTATTGTACTTCTCCCGGGCTGCTAATACATCCAGGTAAGCCTGTTCCACAGTGCGGCGCAGGTTGTTCTGCTCAGTTCTGTAATCTAACTCGGCATTGTGTATGTCCACACGGGCCATCTGGGTCCCGAAGTGCCTGCTCAGCCCATTGAAGATTGGAATGCTCAGGCTCAGTTGCACTATTTTCTGCTGGTTTAATCTTAACTGGTTAAAGTATGCTATCTGCTCAAACTGTTGTGTTTCCGGGTTCTGTTCCTGAATATTACTTGAAAAGTTGGAGCCTATAATGCCCTGCAGGCTAAGGGTGGGAGCAAAGCCACTGCGCGCAATGTTCAGGCTGCTCCTGGTAACGTCCAGTGTTGCCGCTGAAGCCTTTAACTGTGGTGAGTAGCTGGTGGCCTTGTCCAGGATGCTCTCCAGGGTAGGGAGTGTTGCGGTAATGTCAACAGGAGCGGTGGGTACTACCAGTTCATACTGCCTGCCGCCCTCCACGTTCATCTGCTGCTCCAGCTCCAGCATTGACTGCCGGTAACTGTTCTGCTGCGTAATCAAGTTTAGCTTTTCGGTGGCGAGCTGGGCCTTTATCTGGTACACATCATCCTGCGTGCGCACACCTGCCTGCTCCAGTTTCTCCATTTTCCCTAGCTGCTGCTCAAGCAGGTCGATACGCTCCTGGGCAATCCGGATGTTTTCATGGTCCAGGATGGCCTGTAAAAAGTAGCCTGTAACGGCAGCCTCAAGGTCTATATCGGCCTGTTGCTCGGTGTACCTGCTAGCCTGCGCCTGCTGTTTCGCTTTTTTCAGCTCATAGTACTTGGAAAGGCCATCGAACAGCACCAGTTCCCCCACCATGTAAGGGTTAGAGGAGGTGGTGTTTCCCCGTTTTAGCTGCCCGGACACGTTGTCGAAGGTTAAGCCATTCACGCGGCTTACGTCTGTTCTTGCTGCCAGCACAGGCAAATAGCCAAATTTGTTCCTGCGCAGGTTAATGTCTGCCTTCGTGCTGTTGTAGCGGGCCTGCCGCAGGGCTACGTTGTGCTGCCGTGCCAGTTCCAGGCTTTGTTCCAGTGCCAGGGGCTCCTGTGCCTGTGCGGCTCCTGCTAAACATAAGCATAGGGCCAGCCCTCCCAGCTTTTTCAGCAGGGCTTTGGAAGTAACATTTTTCATCGTTTTATTTTGCTAGTGGCGGTTTTGGTTTTCTGTTGTTAGTTGCTGGTTTTTAGCATAATATTGTTAATGCTGTTGTACATAATTGTCTTTGATGATTTACTAGCTGGAAGCAATAGACAAGAACTGTAATTCTCATACTCTAGCAATCAAAAGCTAGCAGCCAACAACGAATCACAAACAACCAGCAATCAAACCTCGTTGTTGAGCCATGCTGCACGCAGGGCTTTCTGTTCGGGAGTCGCATCGGGGGCCGGCTCCAGCACGTGCAGCGACTGGCGCTCGAGGGCAGTTGCCCTGCCTTTCAGTTTCTTCTTTTTGATTTTCCCCTTAGTGTTTTCCCGTCCTACCGTTATTGTTATTCTTTCACCGGGCTGCATCTGCTGTAGTTGTTCTCCTATTACCTCCCTTATGTTCTGCGGGGTTATCTCCGTGCCATTCAGTGCCAGTAGCTGGTCACCAGGCCGAAAACCCATTTCCCTTCCGAAAGCGTCCATTTCATCTGTTTCGACCACGGTTATCCTGCCTGCTTCCTGGTCGAAGCCGGGTGTAAAGTTCCCGAATGAGATAACCTGCCGTGTTGCCGTCGGCTCATACCGGATGCCCACTTTCCGGAAGGTTTCATCTAAAGGCAGGGGCTCCGCGCCTTCTACATGCCTCCTGAAGAACTCCCGGATTTCCGGGTACGCCAGCTCTGCAATCTTATCAAACAGTGCTTCATCTTTAAAAGGCTTGTCCTTGCCATAGGTCCCGGACAGGTCCAGCATCAGGTTCCGGAGGCCATAAGCACCACCCGACAGCTCCCGCAGCCTTACGTCCAGCACCAGGCCGATAAGAGCCCCTTTCTGGTACACGTTGCCATACTGGTCCTCGTACTCGTCCAGCACATTGGCGCTCATTTCTGTGAAGGGCAGTGTATCGTTATAGTAGGCTTTGGAGGTCACGATATTTTCACGGACCTTCTGCAGGTATTCGTTCAGGTCGATGAGGTTTTCATACACCTGCACGTGGGATGCAAAATACTCTGTAACTCCTTCATACATCCACAGGTGCTTCGACATCTGCGGATTTATAAAGTCGAAGTTGCCAATTTCCTCGGAATGGACATTGAGTGGTGTCACGATGTGGAAGAACTCGTGTGCGGCCACATCACGGATGGTGCTGCTGAACTGCGCCTCCGGCATTTCCGGCAGAAAGTATACCGACGAATAAGAGTGCTCCAGTGCACCGTACGAGCCGGATTTGCCGACACGCTCCGGCACGTAAATCAGGAAGGCGTATTTTTCTACCGGCAGGGTGCCGCCTAAGTAGCTGCGCTGTGCCTCCAGTATGCTCTGTACGTTCTTTGCAATGGGCCCTGACGTAACACGGCCGGAAGGAGAGTAAACAGACACAAGCACCTCGGTACCTCCCAGGGCCAGCACGGTGGTGTCAGGGCGGTTGTACATGAGCGGGGAATCGGCCAGTTCCATGTAATCCGGAAGCAGGTACCGGTCAGTGGTGTCTGTAGAGGCTACTGCCTGCAAGGAGGTGGAGCCGTAGAAGCCTTCCGGCTTGGTTATATTCAGTTCATATGGCACCTGCTTCATGCCCTCAAAATAGCCCACAAAGCCAAAGGGGTTCAGCAGGAAATTTTTGTTTTCTTCGATGTTGGTGCCGCCCGGTTCAAACAGCACTTCTTCCCGCTTCTGTGCATCAAAGGTATCATCTACCCAGTACGTGATACGGCTTAGAGCCGGGGCATTGCTGATGCGCCAGCGGTTTGTATCCAGTTGCTTTACAGCGAGGGTGTCTCCGGTTCTGGTATAGGCTTTCAGGTTGGTCACAAACCTGCCGAAGTCCGAAACAGAGTAAGTGCCCGGCACAATCTTCGGCATGATATAGGTAATCTCTTTCTGCGCAATAGGAGGGGCCTGCAGCGTTACCTGCACCCTGTCGTCTCTTACTTCTGTCAGGTCGATAGACACATTGTACCTGCCAGCTGCCGGTTCCTGCTGCGCATAAACAGAAAGGTGTAGGCCTAAACTTAGAATAAGGAGTAGTAGTGATTTTTTCAGTTGCATGTCTGCTTGTTATTTGGTCGTGGTACAGGCTGCCTTTTGCAGCATTTATTCCTTATACCTTCTTTTCTTTAAAAATACCCTATTAAGACATCATTAATTCTTTTTTCCGACCATCGGTTTGTTTTAGTGATGAACTTCGGCTCAGGGTCCTGCTTATTTGCAGGTATACTTCACCAACTGCAGCAAAAGCAGCTTTCTGCCATTCCATCCTGGCTTATGCTGTACTGCCTCCGGATAACACCCAGGCAAGACCCTGGCAATAAGTGTTCACGGTCCTGAGGGCAGTGCGGTTACGCAGGCTGATAGCTTTGTCGACTATGCTGCTTCTGTTGCCATGCAGGGGCAATTCCCCGGTAAAGCTGAAGTTGCTTTCATGGATATTCTCCTGACAACAGTCCGCGGCTCCCGATTCGGGGCTGCTGTTGTGCCGGCACTCTGTCGGGGTATTGGAAGTATCGTGTACTGTTATATCTTCTCCTATAAAAAGGTCTAGTACAGTAGATGCCGCTGGAATTGGTGTCGCCAGGCTGATGGCACTCACAGCGAGGGAGGTTAGGAAAACAGCTGGTGTACTTTTCATAGTTTTTTTATTTTAAAAGATGTGCCTCAGTGTGAGAAGGTTGCTTCAGCAGGTTAAAAAATAACGGCCCTGCCAGAAGCCTCACCTAAAACAAGCACACTATTCAATGTCACTCCGCCCGCAGCGACTTCACAGGGTCTGTGAACGCTGCTCTCATGGCCTGCATGCTCACCGTAAGCAGGGCTATGAGCATGGCGATAGCGCCGGAGAGGGCAAAAATCCACCAGCTCAGGTCTGTGCGGTAGGCAAAGTCCTGCAGCCATTTATCCATGCCGTACCAGGCCAGCGGGCAGGCAATAACAATGGCAATGAACACGAGCATGGCAAAATCTTTTGAAAGCAGCATGACGATGCTGCCGGTGGAGGAGCCTAATACCTTGCGGATGCCGATTTCCTTGGTGCGCTGCTCTGCGGTGAAGGAGGCCAGTCCGAACAAGCCCAGGCAGGCTATCAGGATGGTGAGGCCGGCGAAGTACCCGAACACTGTCAGCATTTTCTCTTCGGCATGGTACTGCGCATCGAAGTGCTCATCCATAAAGAAGTACTGCATCGGGTGTTGGGTGTCGAAGGCGCGCCATTTGCTTTCGACAAAGCTGATGGTAGACACTACATCCTCTGCTTTGATGCGCGCCATCAGGTAACCCGGTGATTCAGGGCTAAGTGCCAGGATGAGTGGCTCCACATTGGTATGCAGCGACTTTACGTGGAAGTTTTTTACAACCCCGATAACTTTGGCGTCCCAGTCAATCATCTGTATGCGCTTGCCAATCGGGTCAGACCAGCCCAGCCACTTGGCTGCTGGGTATATCGTTGGTGTTGGAAACCATCTCTATATTCGGGTTGCTTAAAAGCTGCTGCTTGATAATGGGCAGGCGCTTCACGAGGGTGGTATCGCCACCCGGAACATCTATTACCATCACCTGGTCTTTGTTGAAGCCCAGGTCACGGCTGCGCAGAAAGTGCATCTGCGTAAACACCACGATGGTTCCGATGATGAGCATCAGCGAAACGGTGAATTGTGTGACCACCAGCACCTTTCTCAGCGAGGCGCTGCCGCCTCTCGGTGCTTTGTCTGTTTTCAGCACATCGACGGGCTTAAAATTAGAAAGGAAGAAAGCAGGATAGCTGCCGGCCACCACGCCCACAAACACGATAATAGCCAGCACCATCAGCAAAAACTCCCACTGGAAAATGAAGTTAGATGCAAAGTTCTTTTCCGTGAGCGCATTAAAAGCCGGCATCATTACCTGCACAATGTCAAGCGCCAGAATTGCAGCGAGCAGTGTCATCAGCACCGATTCGCCTATAAACTGGCTGATGATCTGGCTTCTGTCTGCCCCTACCACTTTGCGCAGGCCAACTTCCTTGGCACGCTTCGCAGAGCGGGCAGTGGCCAGGTTCATATAGTTGATGCAGGCAATAAGCAGGATGAACACAGCTACGGCAGCGAAAATATACACATAGGAGATGTTCCCGGCGGGGGATATGTCGGCGCCATATTCTGTGTCGAAATGTATTGATTTAAGTGGCTGCAGCACGAAACGCAGGCTGGCATTCAGTTCGTTTTCTTTTATCCAGGGGACGATCTTGTTTTCAGCAAAAGCATCCAGTTTTTCCTGGAAAGCAGGTAGGTGGTCCTCGCTCTGCAGAAGGGCATAGGTATAGCGGTTCATATTAAACCACTGATCTGCTGTAATGGCCTCCTCTTGTGCAATAGTGCTTCGGGATAAGAAGGCGTTGGCTATAATGTGCGAGTGCTTCTGGTCGTGGAAAACACCCGTCACTTTGTAGGAGTTTTTGCTGAACTTCAAGAGCTTACCCATGGCACTTTCGGCACCTCCAAAGTATTTTTCGGCCATCTCCTCGCTGATAACAATTGTCTGCGGCGCATCGAGTGCTGTGTTAGGGTCGCCGACTACGAGTTTATAGTCAAAAACCTCAAACAACGTGCTGTCGGTGAAAAACAGGTCTTTTTCGTTAAAGCTTTTGTCTTTGTGCCAGACCGTTTGGGTGCCGACAGGTAAAAGCTGTACCACCTGCTCCACCTCCGGAAAGTCCTAGCGCAAGGCCGCAGAAACAGGCGGTGGTGAAAGGGCAAACTTGTTTGGCTCCTGGCTGTCGAACTTTATCTCCCCGGCCAGGCGCACAATGCGATCGGCCTTGGAGAAGTGCTTTTCATAGCTGAGTTCGTCCTGCACATACAGAAAAATCAGTACACAGGAAGCCACTCCAATGGCCAGACCAGCAATGTTGATGGTAGAGTAAACCTTGTTACGGAAAAGGTTTCGGAAGGCTATTTTAACGTAGTTGGCGAACATGGGCTTAAACGTTGTATGTGGTAGGGAGAGGCCGGTGCAGTGTCTGAGCCTCTCCTGTTGCTAATTTCCTTTGTATGCAAGGCCTGAAAAGGTTGCCGATACGGCCTGGTACTTCACAGGCAGAAGGTGGCGTAGCGATAAAAGCAAGTCCTTTCCTGATTTGCGTCTTTATTGCCTAATGCTCCTGCAGAAGCCAGGGTGGGCTGCATCGGTACTTACTCTGTTCTAAGTGACTTCACAGGGTCTGTGGTAGCGGCCTTGATTGCCTGGTAACTGATCGTAGCCATGGCGATGATGAAGGCCACGATAGCTGCCAGTATAAAGATGTCAGTGCTGATGTTGATGCGGTAAGCGAAATTGTCGAGCCACTGCCGCATGGCGTACCAGGCGATTGGCCAGGCTATTATGTTGGCCACCAGCACCAGCTTCATAAAGTCTTTGGAAATAAGGGCAACAATGTTGGCCACCGGAGCACCAAACACCTTGCGGATGCCAATCTCTTTTTTGCGCTGCACGGTGGTGTAAGAAGCAAGCCCAAACAAACCCAAGCACGCGATCAGGATGGCAATACAGGAGAAGATGGTGAATATCTGTGCTTTCTTCTGCTCGGCTTCATAGGTCTGCCCATACAACTGGTCCAGAAACTCATATTCGAACGGGTAGGTGGGCAGGAACTTGTTCCAGGTTTCTTCTATGTGCGCCAGCGCCTGCTGTGTATCACCACTGATTTTAATAGAGATTTTGCGGTAGTTGCCCCACCCGGTAACCATAAACACCATGGGTGAGATTTCCTTATGCAGCGACTCGAAGTTGATGTCGTTTACCACGCCAATGATACGCCCGTTGTTACCACCATAGGTGAAAGCCTGGTTAATGGCCTGCTGTGGATTTTGCCAGCCTATCATCCGAACGGCTGCCTCGTTCAGAATATATGCTGCTGTGTCGTCGCTTCTGAATTCGCGGCTGAAGTTTCTGCCTGCCACCATTTTCATGTCGTAGACATCCAGCAGATCATGATCAACGGTTACAAACTTAATGGTAGCTGCCGTTGGTGCCATGCTGTCTCCTTTTGCCACCTGCGCGCCTGAGGAGTTTAGCAGCTGCTCGGTTGGTATCAGCTGCGACCTGCCCACACCCTGTATGGCTGATGACTTCTGTAATTCTGCCTTAAAAGCTTCCATTTGGGGCCTTATCGCAGGAAACTCCTGCAGAATCACCATCTGTTCCTTGTCAAAGCCCAGGTCCTTGTTCTGGATGTAAACCAGTTGCTGAAAGATAATGCCGGTCGCAATGATGAGAATAATGGAAATAGAGAACTGCACAATCACCAGCGACTTACGGAGCAGCGGGTTTCTGGAAGAGTTGCTTAAGGTGCCTTTGAGCACAGTGGCAGCCTGGAAATGCGACAGGTAGAAAGCAGGGTACAGGCCTGCCAGCACACCAATCAGCACTGGTAGCGAGAGCAGGAGTACCAGTAGCCACTGATCAGTAAACAGGTTAGACTCTATTTCTTTGCCGGTAAAGCTGTTTAGCCAGGGCAGGCAGATTTCCACTATTCCCAAAGAAAGGAAGGTGGCAATTGTTACCAGCAGCACAGACTCCAGCAGGAACTGGAAAACGAGGTTGTGCCTTGCTGCGCCAATCACTTTCCGTACGCCAACTTCTTTAGCCCGGCTGGTAGAGCGGGCCGTGCTGAGGTTAACGTAATTGATGCAGGCAATTAGAAGGATAATAACGGCTACTATTGAAAGGATGAAAATGCTGTCTATGTCACTGTTGACCTCCAGTTCTGAATCCAGGTTAGAGCGCAGGTGAATGTCTGTCAGCTTTTGCAGGTAGAGGTTGGTAAACTCGCTGGGTTTTCCGTCTCCTGCATGGCTGGTGCCTGCCAGGTGCCTGTCGAGGAAAGAGGGTAATTGCGCCTGTATCTTTTTTGCCTCCTCTTCTGATGGCAGCAGCAGGTAAGTAGGGAAGGAGTTGTTTCCCCATTGGGTTTTAAGTGCCTCGGCACCATACACAGTAGAGTCATTGAGCGTAGCAAAAGACCCCAGTAATTCCGGGTGAACGTGTGAGTTGGCCGGAAAAGATTCATACACGCCCTCCACCCTTAAGCTTGAGTTTTCTCCGAAATGCAGCACTTTTCCTACAGGTTCTTCGCCGGGAAAGTATTTTTCAGCTGTTTTATCACTGATTAGCAGAGTGAACGGTTCGCGCAGCGCTGTCTTTGGGTTTCCTTTTACCAGGTTGATGTCGAAAATCTCCAGGGCTTCAGGCTCCGCAAAGAACATGTCATCTTCTCTGAAGGTTTTTTGTGCTTCTTTGTTTTCCAGCATCACACCAAAAGTAACCATTCTCGCTACGGCTTCTATTTGGGGAAAATCCTGTTGCAAAAGTGGTCCTATGGGCGGGGCCACACGGGCAAGGTGCAGGCTTACAGATCCATCTTTAGACAGGAAGTCGCGGGTAACTCTGTAAATGCGGTCTGCCTTTGCATGGTGGCGGTCGTAGCTGAGCTCGTCTTTTACAAAAAGGAAGATGAGGATGCAGGCTGCTATACCTACTGACAGGCCACCAATGTTGATGGCAGAATATACTTTATTCCGGGCCAGGTTTCGGAAGGCAATCTTTAGGTAGTTTTTTAGCATCTGCATTGAGGTTAAGCTTCAGAAATCAGTTATTAAGGAAAGCGAACTTCCTACGGCTCCGCCTTTTCAGCACGGCTGGTGACGAAAGCATGGGCAATAGCTACTTTAATTTTTATCTTATTAGCAGCCAAAACTGAAGGTATTGGGGCAACAGGTAAGTCTGCATGCCGGCCTCACATTGGCTGTGAAGTCAGGGCGTTTCGGGTGTAAGGATTGTGCGTGGGGCGGTGCTGTAAGTATAAGTTTTGCAGGTAGGCGCGGGTGACGCGCCTACACTACTACAAACAACATATAAACAAACAACAAATCTTATAGAGGGCACTACAGTAGCTCGGCTGCGTGGCGCTTCACGTTCAGGTTTTCGGTTACAATCTGGCCGTCGAACAGGTTCACGATGCGGTGGGCGTACTCGGCATCTGAAGGGGAGTGCGTTACCATTACTACCGTTGTGCCAGCTTCGTTCAGTTCAGACAGCAGCGCCATCACCTCGCGGCCGTGCACCGAGTCGAGGTTACCGGTCGGTTCGTCGGCGAGTATCAGGCTGGGGTTGGAAACGGTGGCGCGGGCAATGGCCACACGCTGCTGCTGACCACCTGATAGCTGCTGCGGGAAGTGATTGCGCCGGTGGGCGATGCCCATGCGCTCCATAGCCGCCTGCACGCGCTTGTTTGTTTCCTCTTTCCCAACACCCAGGTAAGCAAGTGGCAGCCCGATGTTTTCTAACACGGTCAGTTCGTCAATCAGGTTAAAGCTCTGGAACACGAAACCAAGGTTCTCTTTGCGCAGCTTGGCACGCTGGCGCTCAGTCGCGTTGCTGATGTCTTGGCCCAGGAAGGTGAAGGTGCCGGAAGAAGGGCTGTCAAGCATACCCAGGATGTTCAGCAGCGTGGACTTGCCGCAACCAGAAGGGCCCATGATGGCCACAAACTCTCCTTTTGCTATTTTCAAATCTACGCCGGCGAGGGCAGTGGTTTCCACTGTATCTGTTACGTATTTTTTCTCCAGGTTCTTTGTTTCGATAATTAAGTCTACCTTGTTCATGGTCCCTTTATGTTTATGAGTTTTTTTTCCTGATAGTTTTATTTTGTACTAGGGCAGTAATTAATGTGCTAATCTATTTCAACTCCAACCTGTCAATGTCGCCGTAGCTGTCGTAGGAGGAGAGGACTACTTTTTCGCCTGGCTGCAGGCCGTCCAGTACTTCGTAATAGTTCGGGTTCTGGCGGCCCAGTTTGATGTTGCGTTTGGTAGCGAAATCACCTGACTTATCTACTACAAATATCCAGTTGCCGCCTGTGCTCTGGTAGAAACCACCGCGTGGCACCAGCACTGCTTTGCCGCCGTCGTTAAGGTTCAGCTTCAGCTGCAGGGTCTGCCCGCGGCGAATGCCTTCCGGTGCGTCTTTTGTAAATTGCATGTCCACCTTAAAGGTGTTGTTCTGCACATCCGGGAACACCTTGGCAATGCTTACCTCGTGTGTTTTTCCGTTGAACTCGAAAGTGCCGGTGAGCCCTTCGTAGACACGGGAAATATAATGCTGGTCGATGTTGGCAGTTACTTTATAGCCGCTCAGGTTGTCGATCTGGCCAATGTTCTCGCCGGCTCCTTTCGACTCACCTACCTCTGCTTTCAGCGTGGAAAGCTGGCCTGTGATAGGGGCTACCACATACAGGTTATTCAGGGTGTTGCGGGCCATGCCAATGTTGGCGCTCATGCGGGAGATGGAAAGGTCGAGCTGACGCAGGCGGTCGTCCATGAGTTTGGCATCCTGTTTTACAGACCGCTCGGCCAGGGTTTTGCGCTTGTTCAGGTAGTTGTACTCATCCTGCGAGGCGTCATACTCCTCCTGCGGAATTACTTTTTCCGCTATCAGCATTTTGTTACGCTCGTATTTTCTTTTAGCCAGGGCCAGGTTGTATTCAATCTCCGCCAGGTCGTTTTCTTTCCGGATCAGGTCCTGCTTCATTTCAATCTCTGAGTTCTGGCGCTCGTTCATCAGGTCGTACAACTGCGATTCGCGTGTCATGAAGTCGATCTGGAGTGTGGTGTTTGAAAGCTTCAGGATGGTATCGCCTTCCTGCACTGTCTGTCCGTCTTCCTTGAAGACCTGCTCTACGCGGCCACCTTCTGCAATGTCGAGGTAAAAGGTTTTAAGCGGCTCCACCGAACCATCAATGGCAATGAACTCCTGGAAAACACCATCCTGCACGTTGCCCAGTGTTACACGTTCGCTGTCTACATTCAGCTTAGAGGTGTGCTCGGCAAAGAGAAGATTGTAGATTAGCAGCACCAGCAGCGCCACAGCGCCCCCTATGATGGCAATCCTTTTTGGTGTGTTCGTTTTCTTTTCAATTACCCGATCCATTTTGAAGATATATTAACGCTTTTGTTTTTTTCGTACTGTTTGTTTCAGTGTTGCCAATAAATGTGCCATAAAACGGAATGTATTGATTATCAGTATGTTGGATATAAGTATGGTGCTTTGACGATGTTTGAAGTGTCCGCTTCCGAACACCCGGGTGTCTGCATCCGAACAGCTTGCAAAAGATGCTGCAAAATTGGTTAGGAGAATTGTGGCCAGACAGGTATACTTAGCAGCTGGCATGGTATTTTGCCCTAAAAATACGTAATTTTACATACTTTTACCCTACTGACGCGCACCTGAACCATGAGTAAAACCGCCTGCAACATACTGATAGTCGATGACGAGGAGGATATCCTGATGGCAGGCCGGCTGCTTCTGAAGCAGCACTTTTCATCTGTGCAGACTACCTCCGACCCTTACACAATCCCTTCTCTGCTGCAGGAACACCAGATAGATGTGGTACTGCTGGACATGAACTACAGTACCGGGGCTACCTCCAGCAAAGAAGGCTTGTACTGGCTGAAGCAGATCAGGCAAACCTCCCCGAGAACTTCTGTTATTCTGATGACAGCTTATGGCGATATTGAGCTGGCAGTGCGCGCCCTGAAAGAAGGAGCCGCTGACTTTGTGCTGAAGCCCTGGCAGAACGAGAAATTGGTAGCCATTCTGAAATCAGCCTGCCAGAAAAACAGCAGCAAGGAAAGCCGGACGGCAGAGGCAGCCGAGCAAAATAACACAGTGTACCATTATGGGGAATTTATTGGTGTGTCGCCGGCCATGCAGCGGGTGTACCAGACAATAGACAAAGTAGCAGGCACTGATGCCAACGTGCTCATATTAGGCGAAAACGGCACCGGTAAAGAAGTGGCCGCCCGGGCGCTGCACCGCAAATCCAAACGGGCAAATGAGGCTTTCGAGAAAGTAGACCTGGGCGCTGTGAGTACCACTTTGTTTGAAAGCGAGCTGTTTGGTCACGCCAAAGGCTCCTTTACCGATGCCAAAGAAGACCGCGCCGGCCGTTTTGAAGCAGCCACTGGCGGAACGCTTTTTCTGGATGAAATTGGAAACCTGTCGCCGGCGCTGCAGGCTAAACTGCTGACGGTGCTGCAAGGCCGTCAGGTTATCCGCTTGGGTACCAATAAGCCGCGGCCCATTAACATCCGCCTCATTTGTGCGACCAACATGCCGCTGTATGAAATGGTGCGGGACGGAAGCTTTCGGCAGGATTTGCTCTACCGCATCAATACAGTAGAAATACACCTGCCCCCGCTTCGGGAGCGCCGCGAAGACATTAAACTACTGGCAGAGCATTTCCTGAAGATTTACAGTCAGAAATATGAGCGCCCTGGCCTGCGCATGAACCAGAACACCCTGCGCCGCCTGAACGAGTACCACTGGCCTGGCAACATCCGGGAACTGGACCATGCCATGGAACGCGCCGTGATACTTTGCGATGGAGACGAGCTGCAGGCCGGGGACTTTTATTTCGCGCCCAGCGAGGCCGCACGGGAGCCACGCCAGCTGGTAGAAAACTTAGCAGAAAGTGACTATACGCTGGACACGCTGGAGAAGATGATGGTACAGAAGGCGCTGGTAAAGCACTCCGGCAACATTACGCACGCGGCAAAAGAACTGGGTATTACGCGCACTGCCCTTTACAGGAGAATAGAGAAGCATGGTCTTTAATGGTTTTAAGGCTAAGCTGCTGTTTCGGTTATTGCTTTTGGTAGCAATTATCGTTGTTACCATTTTCGTTATTTATCGCACGGACTGGTACATGACGGCTTTTTGCCTTTTCCTGCTGGTGCTGTTTCAGCTCTACGACATGCTTTTTTTTGTAGAGCGCACCAACCGCGACATCAGCAGCTTTCTGGAAGCCATCAAGCACTCTGACTTTACACAGCGATTTGCTGCCGAAGGGCCTAATTCCTCTTTCCGCGACCTGTATGCCAGCTTTAACGATATTTCGGAGTCTTTTCAGCGGGTAAAAACAGAGAAGCAGGCGCACTACCACTACCTGCAGACTATTGTGGAGCAGGTAGGTGTTGGTATTCTTACCTTTGACGAAGAAGGAGAGGTGCAGCTGGTAAACCATGTGGTCAAAGAGCTGCTGCGCGTGCCGCATTTGCGCAGTGTACACGCCCTCTCACGGGTGAGCCCGGAGCTGGTGCATGCGCTGTGGCACACAAAACACAATGACAAGGCCTTGGTAACTGTGGTGCTGGACCAGGATCAACTGCTGTTGAACATAGCTGTTACCGAACTGCGCTCGCAGGGGCAACTGCTGCGGATTGTAACGCTGCAAAACATAAAGTCAGAGCTAGAGGAGCAGGAACTGCAGACATGGCAGAAGGTAATTCGGGTGCTCACACACGAAATCATGAATTCTATAACGCCTGTTATTTCGCTTACATCTACCGTAGCAGGTTTACTGGAAAGTGAAGTTATAGCCAAACAGGCTGCCGGAGAAGCCATAGAGGAGGAGGTGCTGGAAGATATGCAGGCGGGACTGCAGACAATAGAACGGCGCAGTGCTGGTATGCTAAACTTTGTGAAAGACTACCGCCGCCTGATGCGGCTGCCTACCTCAGAGCTCCGTCCGGTAAAGGTACGGGAACTGCTGCAAAGCGTACGGCTGCTACTGCAGCCCACCATGCAAACACAGCACATCAGCCTTAAACTCTACCTGCCCGATGACAACCTTACCATACTGGCTGATGCAGAGCAACTGGAACAGGTGCTGATTAACCTGATCAAGAACGGAATGGAGGCCTGTGAGGCAGTAGAAAAGCCCTGTGTGGAAGTAATGGCCTATATACCCGAACTGGAAAAAAATAAAATCCGGATTGATGTGACAGATAATGGAGAAGGTATTCCAGCTGAAGTACTGGATAAAATGTTTATCCCGTTTTACACCACCAAAAAGCAGGGATCGGGCATTGGTTTAAGCCTGTCAAAACAAATCATACGGCAGCATGGGGGCAGTATTAGGGTAAACACACAACCCAGAGGCCCGACCGTTTTCAGCCTGCAGCTAAAGGCATTAACCGAATGACTAAATTTTGAATAACTGAATATGCAGGGAGTGTATTCAGTTATTCAAAATTAAACCAGCGCCTGCTGCACTGCCTGCGACAGCACATGGGCTGGCATAGCCCCGGACTGGCGCCATACCTGCTGGCCATTCCGGAAGAGTATAAAGGTAGGCACGCCCTGCACCCGGTATTGTGCCGCTGCTGCCTGGTTTTTGTCTACATCCACTTTAATAACTTTCAGCTTCCCGTCAAACTGGCTGGCAACCTGCTTCACCACCGGTGACATTGTTTTGCACGGGCCGCACCAGTCGGCATAAAAGTCTACCAGCACCGGCATGTCTGGAGTGTTTATCAGTTCCTGAAATGATTTCTTCGCCATGGCTTTCACATCTTACATTCAACCTGAATACGGGTATGGTAGGAGCGTGGGTTACACCAGGGCAGCGCCTGTACTTCTGGTTAAAAGCATGAAAGGCTTTGCCAAATCAAAGCTTTATGCTTTAGGTTTGGTTACTTTAATGGAACAGAGCAACGGTGTCTTGTTTTCCAGTGCCATATGCGCCAGTAGCCGTCTTTGCCCTGCACCTTGTGCCGGAAGCAACTGTAGGGCGAGTACGGATACTCGTGCAGGAACTGCAGGTGCAGCAGCGGCTTTCCTTTTACATCGCCCGGTTCTTCCAGCCCTGTTTTGTTGCGTGATATCTGACCTTTCAAAAATGCAGCTACGCTGTAAAAGTCTGACTGCCGGTGGAGCGGGGTGCGTCGCTTCCACTACTGGCCGTTATTTTCTAAGTACAGTTCGTCGTCTTCCATCATTTTATAAATTTTTTGTTTTTGAAAGTTTAACATAGTGTAGTTTTAATATTTAAAACTTTATATATTTAAACCTTTAACTGGGCTGCAGAAATAAAGGGGGCTGTATAACTGAACAGGAGAAATGGATGGTAAATGGTGCCAAACTACTGCCTAGTCAGTAAATTATACAAAAGAAAGCACTGCAGACACGTCAATAACATCATTCTTCTGAGGAAAAACTGGCAAAAGCTCTGGAGTAGGAGCCACCCATCATCACTAGTGCCATAGGTGGCCAATAATGCTGGATATTTGACATAATACAACAAAAGGAGAAGTAAGTAAACTTCAATGTTTGAACAGAAAAATTTAACTGATGGACAAATGAACTTTAGATTCCTGGCTGGGGTGGGGGCCCAGGTCAGGGTAAAGTAATACCAGAATACTAACTATAACACAACAATCAACAAACTTATTTACCATAATGGTGTATCAACCGCTTACATTAGCCATTGCTGATGATCACGTACTGCTCCGGAAGGGAATTCTGGAATTATTTAAAGCATTTCCGGAAATAAAGGTAGTTGCCGATGCCAGTAATGGGGCAGAGCTGCTGGATAAAATAGAAAACAACCTGCCAGACGTTATCATACTCGATCTGGAGATGCCGGAAATGGATGGTGTACAAACAGCCCGCTACCTGCTGTCGAAGTATGACAATGTTTCTATACTGGTTATGACCATTCATGGAGAGGAGTCGCTTGTAGATGGCCTGCTGAAAAGGGGGGTAAGAGGTTATTTACTTAAAAACACGGAGCCAGCCGAACTGCGGGACGCACTGCAGGCCTTAAAAACCGGTGACTCTTATTTTTCGCATACCATCCATATATACAAGCGCTAGACATCCGCTCCTTTTTAGCACACCTCGAATAACTGACATGCCTTCAGCCTATGTCTTACAGGCATAGGCTGAAGGCATGGATAGCAGCAACAGACCGCTTATCAAACTCAGGAGAGCTGAACCTGAACCTGAACCTGAACCTTGCTAGTGCCGTAAGCTGCGCCTCATCACCTCCGTATTTTACCTGTTTGGCAGAAAAACAATAGAATATCTGTGTTCGGGTAAACTTTTGCAGAAAGTTAGGGTATAAGCAAAAACATCAGGGTTCTGTTATATAATACCGGTTTGTCTTTTTCATCCTGCTTGAGCAACATAGTCTTTTCTGTACTAAAGTTTCTTTGCCTGTTTCTGCTCCTGGCAGAAGCCGAAAACGCTTGTGCGCAGCAAAATCTACCCCAGCACAGGCCGTTGGTGCCGCAGGATTCTATTGTGCAGGATACAACAGGACTACCACTTACCCCAGAGCAACGCAACCAGTACGAGCAGAACATCCGGAGCTCGGCTGACCTCGAGATTGATGGTTTGATTGTAGATAAAACCATTTCTAAAGCCGGCCGCGATTTTTACGATGTTTTCCAAAGGCAGTGGGAGGCTCCTCCCATGGCTAAGAACTTCACTATTCAGATAGAAGAACTTCCGGGCCGGGGTAACATCACCATTGTTTCCCTGTCGGTGAATGAGGTGAAGTTATTTGAGCAGCCGCTTCAGCCCCGGTACGACATTGTGGAGGAGGTGGCCACCTACATGGTGGGGGTAGTGTATGAGTACCTGGTGAACGACCAGTTGAACAAACAACTGGAAGCAGAGGGCAAAAAAGCACGCGAGGTATTTTAATGTGAAACTGATGATTACAGCTATACCAACGATAAAAAAATGAACAAACTGTTCTATTTACTGGCTATTTGTTTGCTGGCAGCGAGCCACCTGCAGGCACAAGACCTGCTGTACCAGCCGAAGAACCCTGCCTTTGGCGGCGATACTTTTAATTACCAGTGGCTGCAGAGTTCTGCCCAGGCACAGGATAAAACAACAGATCCTAACGCGCAGGTAAACAGTTTGCTGAACAGGAGCCCACTCCAGGACTTCGAGCAAAACCTGAACAGGCAGATACTGAATCAACTATCAAGGCAGCTGGTTGCCTCACAGTTTGGTGAAGAAGGATTAGAGCCGGGCAGTTATACAGTGGGAAGCTACCAGATTGATGTAACAGAAGGAGGCAGCGGCATCAACATTGTGATTGTGGACATTGGAACAGGAGACAGGACAACGGTTACAATTCCCTATTTCTGACAGCTGCCCTTAGGTTTGAGTGCCTTCAATTTAGTACTGCTTTTGCTACACCCTTACACATACGTCACCCTTTCTTATGCTGCATAAAATGTTTCGGCCTTTACGTGCCCTGACCTTTCTGTTATTTCTACTTCAGTTAGCTTCCTGCGCGCCTTATTTCAACCAGCCCTTGCATACTTCAAGGGCCATGCTGGGTGCGCCTGCGCCAAACAGTGAGGAAGTGGTAAACCTGCCGCCGCCACAGCAGAAAGTAGTGGCAGCCGTATATAAGTTCCGGGACCAGACCGGGCAATACAAGCCATCTCTTAACAATGCCAACTGGTCTACGGCCGTAACCCAGGGAGCCACTACTATTCTTATAAATGCGCTGGAAGAATCTGGATGGTTCACCCCAATTGAGCGGGAAAACCTGGGCAATCTTTTAAACGAGCGCAAAATTATACGTTCTACCCGTGCCGAGGCTGAAGCCATTACCGGCAACAAGCAACCCGCTTTACCCGGGCTCCTTTTTGCAGGGGTAATACTGGAGGGTGGCATTATCTCTTATGATGCGAATGTTGTAACAGGCGGTGCCGGACTAAGATATTTTGGAGCGGGAGGCTCCGGGCAGTATAGGGAGGACAAAGTGACGGTGTACCTAAGAGCCGTATCATCTAGTACAGGCGAAATACTGAAGACCGTTTACACCTCCAAAACCATTCTTTCGCAATCAGTTGATTTCGGGTTGTTCCGGTATGTTACCTTCAAACGCCTGCTGGAGGCAGAAACCGGTTTTACGTACAATGAGCCGACAGAAATCGCAGTAAAAGAAGCCATCAACAAAGCGGTTCAAAGTTTAATAATTGAGGGGATTCTGGCGGGTTACTGGAGCCCGGAAAATCCTGCGGCCATGGAATCAGCTGTTATCAAAGACTACCTCCAGGAAAAAGAAAATGTACAGCATTCAGATGTACAGGGGCAGTTGCTGGCAGAGCGACGGGGGTTGCTGGGGGCAAGTGTGGCGGGCGGTGGCATACTATACCGTGGCGACTACTCAAATCCTGTGGTAAGACCTGTAGGAGAACTGGGCTTCAAAGTCAGTACCCGCAACAACCTGGGGTTTGACCTGAAGTTGGGAAGGGGAGGACTTGCCACACGTGAAGTTTTTGACCTTATTGTAAACTATGCTGAATTAGACCTGAACTACAACCTCTTTCCTAAATTAAGGCACACACCCTACCTTCAGGTTGGTGCAGGTGCTTTGGTAACAGATAACATCTTCTCAAATTTTGGAACAGAAGGGTTCAATCCTTATGTAAAAGCGGGGCTGGGTTATGAATATACGGTTACAAGGCGTATTGGCCTGGACTTCAATGCATCCAGTTCCTATTTGCTGAACGATAGCTTTGATGAGGTAGAGCAAGGCCGGTTTAATGACTATTTCTGGACTGGAAAGGTAGGTGTAAACTTCTATTTTGGCCTTTACAGGTAATCTTATGCAAATAGTCTGCTCTGGCTTTGAGCCAGAGGATTGGTTGACTGCATTACAGGGCCGTTCAAGGCAACTTGTATTCGGTAAATGAGATAAAGGATTAACTCTTTGATTTTTTGTTCGTTTAGTACCAGGTTTCACGCGGCACCTAGGTTAGAAGTCTTAAAGACTTTAACCTAAGTAGCCGGTAAGTTTCTCTTAATTTTTCCATTATAATATACATGTTCAAGACAGCTACCATTTATAAGTTTGTTTACTTCTTTCTGCTGCTAACCAGTATTATGGCGTGTAACGAAGACACCATAGAACCCAATGGTAGAGGGACTATCAGGGGTGTGGTTATCGACGCTACAACAAACCGGCCGATCGAGGCAGTCAGCATTACAACAAACCCGGCTACATCAGCCGTTATCACTAATGAAGAGGGTGTGTTTTCTATCACCGGTATTTCCAGAGGGGATTATAGCATCTCGGCTCAGAAACTTGGCTATAAAACCAGGACAGTTACCATAGCGGTAAGGGATGCAGAGCAGAGTGATGTAACACTTGTGCTGGAGGAGACGCAGGTCGGTGGTTCTGCACCCGGACAACCAGGAAGCCCTTCACCCGAAGTAAACGCAACCAATCAGCCTATTGATGTTACCCTGAGGTGGCAGGCACCGGATACGCTAAACAGCGATTCTTTAACATACGATGTTTACCTGTACGAATCGGGCAGTACGGGGAGGAGAAGGGTTGCGGAGGCAATATCCGATACCAGTGTGGTGGCACGTAACCTCATGTATAACACCACTTATTTCTGGCAGGTGGTAGTGAGAGATAACAGGGGCGGACTAACCAACGGTGAAGTTTGGAGTTTTACCACCGTACCAGTGCCGGAGGCACGTTACCTTTTTGCCCGCTCGACAGGGGGTGGTGACTTTAATATTTACAGTTCAGATGGTACAGAGGTTAATACCTTTCGCTTAACTTCAGACTTTAGCCGCGAATGGTGGCCAATTCTTAATCCACAGCGTGATGTAATAGCCTATTCCTCCAACGTTGGCATAGAACCACAGATTTTCTCTATGAACCGGGATGGTTCTAATAAAAAACAAATCACAAGTGTGCCTGTTGCCGGATACCACAACCAGGGCATTGGCTTTGCCTGGTCTCCGGACGGAGGGCAGTTGCTTTATCCTAATTACAACAAGCTTTACCGCATAGAACGCGATGGTTCAGGCCTCACGCTGGTAGCCACAGCGCCTGCCAACCGCCACTTCCGGATGGTAGACTGGACAGAGAGGGGCGACAGGATAGTAGCTCAGACAATAGGCGCTGACATAAACGATTCAGAAATCTATATCATGAATGCAGATGGCTCAGACATGACTTTGTTGGTGGGGAACCTCCCGGGCCGTGTGGAAAGCCCTTCTTTTTCTATTGATGGCAACAATGTGCTCTATACCCACGACGTGGCTGGTTTTGAGAACTTGCAAGGGCGGCAACTCAATGCACATATTTTCCGGACAACCCTCGATGGTTCAGGTGTAACAGACCTTTCCCGTTTTAAGCCTGAAGGAACAAATGACCTTTACCCGAAATATTCCCCTGATGGTTCCAAAATAATATTTGTGAACACGCCGAACGATGGCCTTGGCCCACATGATGTATACATGATGGATGCTGCTGATGGCAGAAACAGGGTAAAGCTTTTCTCCAACGCCACCATGCCCGACTGGAAATAAGCAAAGTGTACGGCTTCTTGCTTCAGGTGTATATAAAAATGGCTGCCTCTCAGGAGGCAGCCATTTTTTATGATTTAAGATAATTGCTTTTACTGCGTAACTGCAATCACGTTGTTGTTGCCCACCTGTGTCACAACGGCATTGCCATTATTGCCGGTCTGGAGGATGGCTGCAACGTTACCGTTACCCCACTGGCCGATGTACCCTAGGTTACCTGTACCCATCTGGCCGATGGCACTTATGTTGTTAGAACCATACTGTTCAATTTCAGCATAATTCATGAGGCCATACTGCAGGATAGCCGCCGCGTTTGAGTTACCTTCCTGGTACTGTACAGCCCATAAGTTATCGCCAGCCTGTGCTGCTACACCTATGTTGTTGTCGCCATACTGCGCTTGCCAGGAAACATTGCTCAGGCCACTTACCTGGTCAGCGCGGAGGTAGTTACCATCACCCCACTGGAACTGCTCCAGGGAATTGCTCATGGTTGCAGCGTACTGGTAAGCTTCTGTAACGTTGTCGTTTCCAAACTGCTCCACATACACATAGCCGTTAGTTCCTACCTGCTCAATGGTGGTGGCGTTATTTGCACCTCCCTGGAACTGCATGGTGTAGTTACCGGAACCAGCCTGCTGCAGCATTATAGCATTCTGCGACCCCTCCTGATCCTGGTAAGCCCAGTTGTCACTACCTGACTGGTTTACCTGCACCATCTGCTCGTTGTCCCGCTGTGCAACATCAATAAGGTTGTTACTGCCGACTTGTTCAATCTGTGCCATATGGTTGTTACCAGCCTGGTCAATCGTTAGCTGGTTCTGAGCCATAGCGAAGGAAGGCATGACTAAAGCAGCAGCTAAAATGAGTTTGAGTTGTTTCATAGTACTTAATGTTTTGGTGAAAGAATTTAAGTGAAAAAATAAGTAATAATACGATCGGAACAACCTTATGGTCAGCTGAAAACAGCTCTTAATTTTCCACCCGTTTATACCACAAGTGCCCACGGAATGTTATAACTTTTTTGTTATTTATTGCAGAATGTTGCAACAGCTCTTTTATTCACCCTCTTGAACATAGCTGGAAGGAATTTTGCCTGCATTGTTCAATCGTTAAAGTATTGCAAAAAGAGGTAAAAGTAGCTTATTCCTTAGCCGGGGGGTAATTAAGAGCTGTTTTCTCCCAAAGTTGGAGTTAAAGATACCTTAACAGAAGAGTTATAATTTTATAACCTTTCTGATGGAGGACAGAAAGGTGTATTTGTAAATGCCTGCTGTTGCAAACTAGGCAACACAAAAGAGGCTGGCTTATGACAGATAGGCTCTTTTGAAAACAAGGGATATGCGTTACTATGCTACAGGCTTCAAGTACTGTACAATCCAAACAGAAACCAGGGTGATAGCGCAGGCTATAATACCGACCCAGGAAAAGTGTAGCAGACTGCCCGTAGCAGACTCTTTTACAATAAAGCCCGCTGCAAACGAGCCGAGGCCAGCGCTTAGCTGCTGCACAGAGGAGTTGATACTCATGAAGCTGCCTCTCAGTTTTGGCTCTACAGTGGAAGTGATCAAAGCCATGGCTGGCACAAAGCGGGCGCCATAGAAGACAAAGAAGAACGTTGTGATGATAAGCGCGATATAGTGTGGCACAGGTGGCAGGTTCGTTATCACCAGAATCGGCAGAATGGAAAGCAAAGCCGAAATGGCGAACACACGTTTTTTTCCGTGCCTGTCTGCAAGCCAACCAGCCCATTGCGAGGTGAAAACGGTTGCCAGCCCGCCAAACAAATAGATATAACTCAACTCAGCCTCTTCAAACCCCACGTTGGCTACCATATAGGGGCTGATGAAAGGCACTACAAAAAAGCCAGCCATGGTAAGAGTAATTGTTAAAGCCATAGCCCACTGCAGGTTTAGGATGCCCAGGATTTTGCGGATCACCAGGAAAGGACTTTCTTTGGTAGCATTGGTCAGGTGCCCTCGCATGGTGGGTAAAAAGAAAAAGCCAACTAAGAGAATGACAAAACTCAGGGCAGCTACAAGGTAAAAAGGGGCGTGCCAGCTTGTCTGGCTTGCCAGGTATAAGCCAATTGGAATACCGGCAATGGAGGCTACCGAGAAGGCCGCCATTACCTTACCGGTGGCCGCTCCGCGGCGCTCCTCCGGAATAGCATCCCCGATAATGGCCAGCAAGATTGCTCCCAGCACACCGCCAAAAGCCCCGGCTATTATACGAGCCGTCAGCAGCAGCACATAAGAGGGAGCCATGGCACAGGCCAGGGTGCCTAAGGTAAAGCCCAGGTACAAACCCAGCAGTGCATGTTTCCTGTCGAAGCGGTCGATGACAAGGGCACTCAGGAACCCGGCCACTGCGGCGCTAAAGGTATAAGCCGATACCAGCAGGCCGAATTCCTTCGGAGAAATGCTGAACACACGCATCAGTTGGGGGCCCAGCGGCATCATGATCACAAAGTCGATCATGTGCGTGAACTGTATGGCGGCAAGTATAAAGATCAGCAGCCCTTCACGGATAACCTTTTTGGGAACAACGGCATCGGGTGAGGCAACAGAGATATCTTCAGGCTCTTGTGGAGAGGCTTTCATAATACTTCGGTTCAATGTAGGCGTGTAAATTAAGCATAATCATGCTCTTAACAGAGGAACCTCTTTAAACTATCAACCTGGCGCAATTGTTTTGTGTAAAAGAAGACCAGAAAGAGGCTGTAAAAGAATGGTTAAGAAGCAGGAAGAAAACGTTTGTGAGCTCTGCGGGAGAGAAGTGCAGAGCCTGTCACGGCACCACCTTGTGCCGCGGGAGGAGGGTGGCCGCTATGGCGCTACTGCCGAACTTTGCCAGCCCTGCCACAGCACCATCCACCTCACCTTCTCCAACCGCGATTTAGCTACCCAGTTTAACAGTATACCGGCACTGCAAAGAGCGGAGCCTTTACAAAAGTACCTGAAGTGGGTACGGGGTAAACGCATTCAGCGCATCTCTAACCGGAGGGGCAGGCGACGTTAACTTAGCTTCTCAGTTTCAGAATCAAATCTGTTTTGTACTGGTGCAGGCTTCCTTCTAAACCTGCCGGGTAGCTGTGCGGGTTCAGGTAGCGGCGTATGCTTTCGTGCAGCCTGTCGAGCTGGGATTTCGTCCTGGATTTGATGGTGGGCAGATCTGGCAGCGTATACACCAGTTGCCCTTCTTCAAAAACCGGCACCAGCAGTTCTTCGGAGGCCGTTTCAGGGGCTATTGTCTTGCGGCGGGTGCTGTCCAGCGGGTCCACAATCTGGAGGTGTTCGGGCAGGGGCTCCATTTCGTTATAAATCATATCGGCAATGTTGCCGTTTTCATCGTAGAACCGGCGCACCTGCAGCATGCCCGGGTTAGAGGTCTTGGCCCGTTGCTCCGACAGCTTCACTTTATACTCCCAGGTGCCATCCTGCCGCTTTAATGCAGCAAGCTTATACACACCGCCCAGCGCAGGCTGGTCATAGGCCGTCACCATTTTGGTGCCGATGCCCCACACATTCACTTTAGAGCCTTCGTGCTTCAGGCTCGTAATGATGTGCTCATCCAGGTCGTTGCTGGCCACGATGTTGGTGTCGGTAAAGCCGGCCTCGTCCAGCAGTTTACGCGCCTCTACGCTCAGGTAGGTCAGGTCGCCGGAGTCAAGCCGGATACCGCCGAATTTAAAGCCTTTGGGCTGTAGCTTTTTAGCTGTTGCAATGGCATTCTTTACCCCCTCCAGCGTGTCATAAGTATCTACTAAGAAAACAGAATCCTGCGGAAATGCTTCTCCATACGCTGCAAAAGCCTCTTCCTCTGAGTTGAAGGCCTGCACCCAGCTGTGGGCGTGCGTGCCCTTTACCGGAATATCATACAACTGGCCTGCCAGCAAATTCGAGGTGGCACTGGTTCCGCCAATATAAGCCGCTCTGGAGGCCGAGAGGGAGCCATCGATGCCCTGCGCCCGTCGCATACCGAACTCAATGACATGATCTCCTTTGGCGGCATCGGCAATACGGGCAGCTTTGGTCGCAATCAGCGTCTCAAAGTTGATGATGGTAAGCAGGGGTGTTTCAATCAGCTGGGCCTGTAGCAAGGGCCCCCTTACCCTTACCAGCGGCTCATTGGGGAATACAGCGGTGCCCTCCGGAACGGCATCCACGCTACAGGTAAACTGAAGATCCTGCAGGTACTGTATAAAACCCTGCTCAAACAGCGGCTGTCCCTGTCCTCCTTTCAGGTTAGACAAATAACTCAGGTCCTCTTCCCGGAACTTTAACTCCTGCAGGTACTGCACGGCATGTTCTAAGCCGGCAGAAATGGTATAGCCTCCCTTGAACGGGTTTTTCCGGAAGTATAAATGGAAGACTGCTTCCTGCTCTGCCATACCTTTCTTCCAGTAACCGTAGGCCATGGTGAGCTGGTACAGGTCGGTGAGCAATGTGAGGGAGGTTGCGTATATATCGTTTAATGCCATACCGGTAAATCAAAATGAAGAGGCAATACCTGCCAACGTGTACGATCAGCCTTAAGTTGGCTAACTTTTGAACGGGCCGGCAATTTAACAATTCAGCAATTAAACAAATGAACAATTTGTGTCTTAGTGCTGACGGATGCAATTTTGAGCCATGCAGAAAAAACAGTTTATTCCTTTCTCAGAGGTTAAAAGTAAAAAAGCCATCGTGGTGGACAGCACCCATGCCAACGGTGTGATGCTGTCGCACTGGAAGGGTGCTCCCACACCTGCTGCTGTACAGGACGATACCAGCGCTGCCATTGTGCTGCATGCCCTGCGTCAGAATCTGCCGGAGCTCGACCTGCCTTATGTATCATCAAATCATTTTGATGTTGATGGCTTTGTGGGCGTGTGGGCACTTCTCAACCCGGAGCAGGCACTGGAACATGAGGAGTTGCTGCGGCAAATGGCTTTGATCGGTGACTTCAGAGAACTGGACCTGAATCACCCTTTGGCAGGCGAGGCGCTGAAGCTGGTTTGCTGGATGAACGCCAAAGAACGGGAACTGTTTTACAAACCTTTTGCCGCTGACGAAGCGGAGGAGAAGGAAGCGGCACAGTGCGTGCAGAAGTTTAAGTACTTCCTCCGGGAATTCGGGCGGGTACTGCAGGACCCGGACTGGGAAAGAGGGGCCTGGGAAGATGAAGTAGGAGGTGTGTTGCTAGGCTACCGCGACATGTATAAGCCGGACACTAAAATCACGCGGCACCCGGAAATTGGCTTGATTATCATCGAGACACCGCACCCTGTGCACTATTATGCCCTCTTCAGTCGCACCCAGGGTTTTGATATGGTTCTGGCGTGCTACAATCAGAACAAATACGAATTAGAGTACAAGTACACGACCTGGGTTGACATTGCCTCCCGACCTACGCTCCCCCGCCTGAACATGGCTCCGTTATCGGGTCGCCTGAATCAACTGGAAACCTCCGGCCGCCGCTGGACCCATGATTCTATTACTGATACCGGCCCTTTGCTGCGCCTGGATGGAGACAAACTTACCCGGGCAGAAGCCTACGATAACCCAACTGAACGTGAGATTTATTCTTCTTCCATACCTGTGGCACAACTGCAGGAAGAGGTGGTAAACTACTACCGGGAAGGTTATAAAAATATCCAGCCCAGGCATAAGTGGACCTGGAAAGAAATCAAAGACCTGAACAAGTAAGGGTTGCCAGACAGCCGCAGGCTTGAAGGATGCTTCAACTGGCACTGGCAGGTCCTAATTACTTGTTCTGAAAGCTGAAAAGGACAAATAAGTTATTCATAACCAAATATTTTGCCTTGGTACCAGGAGCGCTTAACACACCGCTGAAAATAAAAAAGGCTTTTAGAGTAGGTACATAGGTTATTCAGCAAAAAAACTCTATCTCTTGTAATTCTTTCCGTATACATCGTGAAATAGTTCTATAATCATGAGCTAAACCAAACAACACAATTTATATGGAAAGAATTTTATGTCCCGTTGACTTTTCGGATACCTCTGCGAAGGCGATGGACTATGCCGTTTTCATGGCGCAGCATGCAGGAGCACACCTGTCGCTGCTGCATGTGCTGCATTTGCCAATCGTCGACACATCTGAAACAGCTTTAGTGGCAAGCGAACTGCTGGGGGAGCAGAAGCGCGATGCTGCCGGCAAGCTGGATGCGCTGTGTCTTGAAATTGAAAAACAGTATGGCGCAAACGGTGATGGGGGATTTACCTGCGACTATATCCTGAAAGAGGCTTTGCTAACAGACATGGCAGCGGAACTGACTGCACCAGGAGGCTACAATTTGATTGTGATGGGCACAACAGGCCTGGACAATACCATGGAGGAATTATTAATTGGCAGTAATACTGAAGCGGTGATAGAGGAAGTGAAGTGCCCGGTGCTTTCTATACCTTCCGTGGCACCTGCACCTAGCTTCGAGAAAATAGTATATGCGTCGGATTACAGCGAAGAGGACCGGAACGCCCTGAAGCAAGTGGTGCAACTGGGTAGCTACTTTGGCTCACACATAGACGTAGTGCACGTAGTTAAGTCACCGGAGGACACTCATACAGAGGAGGCGGAGCGTTTTTGGGAGGAGCTTCAGAAACTGTTCCCCAATGTGCCGCTTAGCTTTCAGGAAATAACCAACAAGCACCGCGATGAAGGGCTAAAGGATTACTTCAGAAAAGCCGGCGGCGAGATACTGGCGGTTGTAAGACGAAAAAAAGGGTTTCTCCGGGAGCTGTTTACGCAAAGTTTGGCAGAGCGCCTCACATACCAGGCAGAGGTGCCTTTGCTTGTACTGCATGGGCAGAAGACAAAGTAGACGGTGGCGGTTTAAAAAGCAAAGGCCCCGCTTTCAGAGCGAAGCCTTTGCTTTTTCTTTGAAGTTGGCGGCAGTACTTTTTAGGGCTGCTGCATTAGCGTGCAAATTCTTCCGTGTTGAAAGCAGACTTCAGTTTGGCTAATAGACTTTTGTACTGCAGCACGTCTTCACTCTCACACCATTCTTTCTGTAACTTGTATATCATTGCATTCACTGTCTCTTCAAGCCGTGACAGTTCCTGGTCTGTGATTTCAAGATTGATTTTCTTTCCCATGGCTAACTTAATATTAAACTAAAGCACTTCTAGCGTGGCTAGGGGTGCAAAATAAATCTAAAGCTTTTGAATAATCAATAAAATGTTCAAACATTAAACGATTGATGGCTAACATCCTGACATTAAAGGAAGTTCAAAGCTTGTGGGAATTCTTTAAATGGTATTTAATTGAGAAGTAACTAGTCTTGTGCAGGCAATCCTTTGCAGCTTGTTGGGATTTAGCCTTAAAAGCAGCGCCCTTCACCACTTTGCTAACATAGCTATCTTACCATCTCTTCATCGAATATGTGAGCTAATTCCTCGCTGCATACATAGCAGTTGTAGCGGCCATAATCTTCAATGGCGCGGACCAGGGTCAGGTTCCGGAAAGTGCCTTTGCCTTTGCATTCTGCCAGCAACGGACAATCATGCTGCACATGGAAAACATCAAACGATGCATTTTCGCAGATCCAGACACGCTCCTCTGCCAGGTCCGGCGGAATCACATAAAAAGTAGGAGCAGGCCGGACCGCTGTGGTGTCTGCTGCAGTAATGGTATTGGCTGCTTCTGTTTGATCTGTCTCTTCTGTCTGCTGGCATGAGAAAACGCTACATGTTACTGTTAGCAGGAGCAAATTTCTGAAGGTGTTAATTATTCTATCTGATAAGATGAAGTTCATTGGGTTATAATGCAGAGTTTACCAAAGGTAAAGATTTTTAAAGATTGCTGCAGGTCTTATCGGGGCGGCGATTGTATTCCCGGATAGCGACGGCTTCTGTTACGGTTACAAGGCTCTTTTTACAACGCTTCAGCACATGGCAGGTTTTGCTAAGGTGGTAGACTTCAGAACCGCTGCTGCTACAAAGGTAAACAGGGCGTTTCGCAGCGCCTGCCGGTATAGGGGCTGTGCTGACAGCAGTTTCTGTATTACTGTTTCCGCTTCGCTTCTCTTTCCTGAAATCCCAGGGAGCTACCGGGTTGGGATCCTGCCACAGACCGCGTTTAAAACGTTTGGCATCGGCTTCTAAGTTAGCCAGCCTGGTATCTTTGGAGTAGGCTTTATAGTGCCAGGCGAAGCCGTTCTTTACGAGTTCCTCGTTTAAATTACGCCCGTCCGGCAGCATGATTGTCCCGACAGTGCGCCCGTACCTGTCTTTGTTATGCTCGATTAACCGAACCGTTTTGCCAAACACCAGGTCAGAAGTGAACTGCCTTGCTCTTTCCCCAAAGGCCTGCTTTTTTTCAGGGGTATCTACGCCGAACAAGCGAACAGTTACCGGTTGGCCATTGCGCAGCAGCTCTATCGTGTCGCCGTCTTTTATCCCGATTACCTTATCACCGGCAGTAGCAGCCGGTTGGGCTGGAGCAGCTTCCCCTGCTTCTTCTTCCAGTGGGATTGTTTCTTCTACTGTGGTTTCAGCGGATGGCGTTTCGGGCAGGTTTTCGTTGCGCTCCAGCACAGCCTGTTGCCGCTGCCTGAACTGTTCCTGTGCTTCTTCCCGGCTACTCTGTTTGCAGGACATGGCTGCACAGAGCACCAGGGCAAGCAGTAAGTGAATATTGTTTCTCATGTGGATTTGGGCTAAGACAAAAATACACAAGCCCGCCGGAGAAAAATAATGGGAACGGTTATCTTTTCAGTTTCAGGTACACAGCATGCACCAGGCTTTTTCGGATTTTTGAAAAGCTAATAACTTTAACTTGCTGTTACCAGCCCACAACCTCCACCTTGCTCACGCCACCAGCTTTCTTTTGCACACGTATCTGTGTGCTGATGCGCTCTTTCAGTGCCTCTACGTGCGAGATTATACCTATCATCTTGCCGCTGGCCTGCAAATTCTCCAGCGTAGTGATGGCAGCATCCAGCGTTTCGGCATCCAGTGTGCCGAAGCCCTCATCAATGAACAGCGAGTTGATCTGGGTGCGGCGCCCGGCGAGGTCGGAGAGACCCAGCGCCAGTGCCAGGCTAACCAAGAAGCTCTCACCGCCAGAGAGCGTGTTCATTGGGCGGATAGCTTCTGCCTGGTAGGTATCAACTATGAGCAACTCCAGGTCTTCTTCCGAAGATTTCAGGATGCGGTAGCGGTCGTTCAGTTTCTGGAGGTGGCGGTTAGCCAGCTCTACCAGCCTGGCCAGGGTAAGGCCCTGGGCAAAACGGCTGAACTTGTTTCCATCTGCTGAGCCAATCAGGTCGGCCAGCTGGTTCCAGCGGTTGCAAACCAGTTGCTGTGTTTGCAGCTGTTCGGCCAGTTCCCTGTTTTTTTCGCGCTGCGCAGCGTCCTGCTCCAACAATTGCTGAAAGCGGGCGCGCTGCTCAATCAACTGTCGTTGCTGCTGCTTTTTCTCTTCCGAAGCTTTCTGAAGGGCATCGGCACTTTCAGAGGATAGCTGCCTGGCCTGTGTTGTCTCCAGGTCGTGCCGTACATCGCTTAGCGATTTGCGGAGCTCCGTCAGTTGCTTTTCAGTCTGGGCTTTCAGGTTAGCCAGGCGATCTGCCTCGTCGCGGTTTAAAAGCATTTGACTGAGCGCCTCGATAGTGGCAATGCCTTTTTGCTGCAACACCTGCAGCAAGCCATCGCGTAGCTGGTCCAGCACCGACTTATCCTGCTGATGCCTGGAAGTACATTCTGTGCGCCGTTGCCGTGCCTCCTGCAGCTGCTGTTGCTTTTTCTGCTGACTGGCACGGGCTTCTTCCGCTTGCCGGGCGCGGTTGCGGAGATCCTGCTGCGCCAGTTGTCGCTCCTGCTGTGGCTGCTTTTCCCCGAACAAAGCCGTGCGCGCTGCCTTCAGCTCGGTCAGTTTTACATGCTCCAGTTTCAGGTTCTCCTGGCGCTCTTTCAGCTCCTGCTCTTTCTCCTTTACCTTCGCTTGCAAGGCTTTTACCTGCTCTTTCAGCTCAATATACTTTTCGCGCATTTGCTCCAGGGCCTGCTGCTTCTGCTGGTATGCGGCAGCCTGCTGTTCCAGCGTTTGCAGCAACTCCTGCTTTGCCTCCGGCTTATACGCCAACCGGTAGGCGGCGGCAAAAGACTCAGCTGTTTCAGTATGTGCCTGCTGCTGTTCCTGCTGGTCCTGTATGGCAGCCTCCAGTTTTTGTAATTGCGCCTGCAGCAGTTTATCAGACTGTTTCAACTGGGCGTATTTGCCCTGTGCCTGCACCTGTGCCTCGCGCAATTTCATCAGTTCTTGGTTAATGCCGTCTGTTTCGCGACTCAGGTTGCGGGCCTGCGCCAATGTTTGATGCAACTGGTTCAGTGCCTGCTTTTCGTTGTAAAGTAATTCAGCAAGCTTTGTGGCGTCCTCAATTTTGATTGTTAAAGCCACGCCCTCCATCAAACTGGTATAAGAAAGAAGCAGGCGCTTTGCTTCGGCCTCGGCTTCTGCTTTTGTTTGTGCAGCCAACTGTAGTTTTGGCTGCAGTGCACTGATTTGCATTTGCAGTGTGTGGATGCTTTGCTGCAGCTCCGTTACCAATGCCTGCTGCTTATCTCTTTTCTGCTCTTCTTCTGTCAGGCTGAAAGTGTATTGGCCTTCTACAAAAGGATGATGCTCTGAGCCGCAGAGCGGGCAGGGTTCTTCTGGTTTCAGATGATGCCGTGCCTGCTCGTATTCCTGTATGCGCTGCTGCAGCGCTACCAGCTTCTGCAGGTCTTCCAGCCGTTCTGCAGCCGCCGTGTGTTTTAGCTGCGTTTCCTCCAGTTTTGTTTTATGCAAGGCTGCTTCCTGCTCCTGTTGCGCAATTTGCTCCTGCAGGCTTTTTAGCTTCTGCTGCAGGGTAGCATGCTGTTGGGCAAGTTCAGACAAACGTTCGTATCGTGCCAGTACTGCAGGCTGTGCCTGTGCTGCCTGCTCCAGTTCCTCTAGGCTTTTGTCGGAGAGGATTTCCTGTAGCCGGGTAAGTTTTGACTGCTTTTGCTTCTCCAGGTCTTTTTGCTGTTCCTGTTGTTGCTCCTGCGCCGCTATGAGCTCTTTTACCTGTTGCGCCTCCTGTGTGCGCTGGCTTTGGATTTCCTGCTGCTCTTTCTGGTTTTGCTTTAGCTTTTGCGCTACTTCCTGCAGGTCTTTCAGGGTTTGGCGCATTTCAGGCAGGTTCTCCCGCAAATCCTGCAGGTGCTGGTTCGCCTCCAGCCAATTTTTAAATGCTGTGGCCTCCTGCGTCAGCTTTTCCAGCTCCTCCTGCTTTTGGGGCAGCAGGGTTTGTTCCTGCTTCAGGGCTGCCTCAAATTGCTGATAAGCTGCTTTGTCCCTGGCATAGTTCTCCCGGATGGTCTGTAGCTGATGGTCCAGCGTTGTGACCTGCTCCAGCAGCGGCTCTAGCTTGTGCAGGTTTTCTTCCTGCTGCTGGTAAGCTTTTCCGGCCTCTGCAGCCACTTTCCCTGCCAATTCCAGTTCCGCCTCCAGTACCGGAATTTGTTTTTCCAGTGTCAGGAGCTGCTCCTGCACTTCTGCTACCTTGCTGTCGGCAGCCCGGATCTGGGTCAGCTCGCCAACATATTGGTTTGCCTGCTCGTGCTGCTGTAGCTTCCTGAAATCCGGCTGCAGTTGCTCCAGTTTCTGCTCCTGCACCTGCAGGGCCGCCTCGTGTTGCTGTTTTTTAGCTTGCAGTTGCTGTACCTGCTGCAGCCACTGCAATTGCTCCTGCATCGCAGCGATGTCTTTCTGAAACGCTATTTCCTGACCTAGCAGCTCTGCTATGCTTTGCTCGTAAGCCTGGCGCTGTTCTTCTGGTAGCAGCTTGTTGTCCTGCAGGCGGCGCTCCAATTCCTCGCGCTTCTGCTGTTCTGTTTTCGCTTTTCTAAATGCTGATTTAGAAATTTCGGAGTAGATGCCGGTATCGGTGATTTTCTCTAATAAGTTACTGCGCTCGTTCGGGTTAGCCTTCAGGAAGCGTGCAAAGTCCCCTTGGGAGAGCATGACAGAACGAAGGAACTGGCTGTAATCGAGGCCGCAGATTTCCGCTACCTTGTCCGGTACATGGCTTGGCTTCAGGTCAAAGGGCTTGTCATCCTCCAGGTCGCAAAGCTCCATGTGCACGGGCTGCATGTTGCCGTCTGCTTTGCTCCGGCTTCGCCGTATCTGCCACCGGGAGCGGTAGCGCTTGCCGTTCGCCTCAAACTCCACCTCCGAAAAGGACTCTGCTGTATGTCTTGTCATCAGTTCCAGCGGCTTATCGCTGCTATGGCGGTGCACCAGCCCGTATAAGCCCACTGTGATGGCATCCAGTATCGTTGTTTTACCTGCACCCGTCTGCCCCGTAATCGCGAACAAGCCTGCGTCGGCCAGCGGACTCCGGTCAAAGCGGATTTCATGCTCACCCTTCAGTGAGTTCAGGTTCTGGAAACGGACGGAAAGGATTTTCATGGTGTACTTTGGCTAATATGTTTATGCGGCGCAAATGTCAGGTGAGACCTCGTTTGCTTGTGTTTGCTTTTGCTGTGTAGCCTGCAAACCGCTCCCAGGTCTGGAGGACACTGAGGTTTTGCCTCAGCTCCCTTGCAACAGGTTGCGCGATACTAATCAGACGCTCGCAGGAGCTGCGCACGCTGCGAGTTCTTTATAACTTTATAACTCTTTAACCTTCTAACTTTTTAACTCTTCTCAACTTTCCTCCTCCTGTCCCATCAGCTCCAGCAGTTCTGAGAAGGTCGCTACCAGTTCTGAATGGTCGCTTTCAGGAAAAGCACTTTCGCAGCGTTTGAGGAACACCTCTTTTTCGCGGAGGGTGTGCAGGTCTACTTCTTCCTGCACCTGCTGCTCCAGCGTTTGTTTTGCGGCCGAGATAAGCGGGGGGCGATGAATGAGCACTTGTATCTCTGGTTTCAGTGAGAGCACCTCCTCCAGTTGCTGGTTCAGGTCGGGGAGGGGAGCGTCGAGCTCTACCTGTACCTCGGCCCAGGCTGTTAAGGCATAGTCGCTGTTATCATACACCGCCAGTTGTTGCTTCACCTTATCTAACGGACCTTTAAAACGGACCAGCTTACGGCAGCAGGGTATCTCCAGCTCCTGCAGGTCGGCCAGTTTACCATCCCTGAAATTCAGTACATAATTTACTTTTTTATCAGTTACCTCGCTGAAGCTTAGCGGAATGGGAGAGCCAGAGTAACGGATATGGTGACGCTTGTTTACCTGCTGCGGGCGATGCAGGTGACCTAGTGCCACATAATCGAACTCCTTCGGGAACTGGTCTGCTCCAATTTGGCCCAGGTTACCCACATGTATTTCTTTCTCACTGTCGGAGGCGGAGCTGCCCGCCGCAAACAGGTGGCCGGTTGCCACCACCGGAACGTTTTGTGCTTTGTACTGCTGCAGATGTGGCACAAATGCCTCGTAATGCGCAGCGATACCCTCTTTAATCCGTTGTTCCCGCTCCTCATAGCTCTCGCCCGCCACAGACAACCGGATGTCGCGGTCACGGAGGAAAGGCACTGCACATACCACCAGTTCGAGTTCGCCCTGCGGATTACGTAGTTCAATCAGTTCATCCAGCGGGTCGGGCGTGGCACCACCAATTACGTAGATGTTGAAGCACTCCAGCAGTTCGCGTGGGGCATTGAGAGTAGAAACAGAATCGTGGTTACCGCCCGTGATGATGATGTGGCGGCAGCAGGTGGCACATACCTTGCGCAGGAAATCATAGTACAGTTTCAGGGCTGTGTTGGAGGGAGCGCCGTTGTCAAACACATCGCCCGCCATAATAAGCGCCTCTACCTGCTCCTGCTCAATGGTTTGCAGCAGCCAATTCAGGAAGTACTGGTGTTCTTCTGTGCGTTCGAGGTTAACGAGGCGCTGGCCCAGGTGCCAGTCTGAAGTGTGTAATACGCGCATATCCCTTACCTTATCTCCTAATCAGCCCTAAGATACAGCAGAGCACAGGCATATTACAAGTTGGCGGGAAAGCTTTTATCAACAGGTTATTAACACCTGCGGAGTTTGCGCATCAAAGTAAGACTTTATTAATCAGCCCGGATAACAGAGCCTGGTGGTAAACTGGAGCGGATATGCCCGGTAAAAGATGTACAGGAAGGCAGTAGCTAACTCGGAGATGCGCCTGTAAAGCAGGAAGGGCCGGAGAATTTGATTCCTCCGGCCCTTCCTGCTGTGCTTATTCTTCACTACCCTGTTCAGTAGGCAGGCCTGCTTCTTTCAATTCCTGATAGCCGCCAATGTTGTAGATGTGCTGAAAGCCTGCTTCTTTCATCAGTTCTGCGGCTTTTCCGCTGCGGTTTCCGGTAGCACAGTAAAGGTAATAGACCTTGTTCTTTTTCCAGTTCTTCATTTCCTCGGCAAAGTTACCGCCTCTGTAATCGGAGTTGATTGCGCCAGACAAATGACCGGCAGCAAACTCTTCCGGTGTGCGCACATCTACCAACATTGTCTTGCTGCTCATGCGTTGCCGCTTAAATTCCTGTGTGGTTAAATCCTGAACCTCAACAGGTGTGTTTTGCTGTGGGCGTGCACAACTGAAGGCCATGATGGTAACAAGTATGAACAATAAATTTTTCATATAACTCTACGTGTTAAACTGGCAGTTATGGAGACGATCAAAGTTAAGAAAAAAGGATGCTGATCTAACTGCTACAGCCTGATATTTCCTCATGGCCATGACTCCCTGGAAGGAGAGGGTGTTAAACCTGTTTGCCTCTGTTGATAAGGTCTATAATAGCTGTAAGTGTTGTGTCGGCAAGAGAGTAGTAGATGTTTTTGCCTTCGCGGTGGGTGTTCACAATGCCTTTGTCACGCATGGTAATGAGGTGGTGTGAGAGGAGAGACTGTTCAATATTAAGAACTTCCTGTAACTGGGTTACCGTCATTCGGTTGCGCTGCTCCAGCAAGTCAATGATGCTGATACGCATGGGGTGCGCCAGGCACTTTAATACGTTCGCGGCCTTTTCCAGTTTTTTCTTGTCTAACCTTACCCTTAAGCTGTCCATGTTGTCCCTAAACATTGTGTGGCAAATATATGGCCGTGTGTTCATGTATAATTAAACATACAACCAGCAGCCGATGGAAGTTCCTTCCCGTTTGTTTTTCAGCAAAATCGGCACCTGGTAAAAGAAAAGCAGCACCGGCAAGGCCAGCGCTGCTTTTGAAAACAGGTATAAAAGGTTGGTAAATATTAGTTAGGCTGCATGGAGCTGGCGTGCTGCACAATGTCCACACCCAAGCCTTGTGCTATGCCCATTCCCAGGCCAATGTCGGCACGGAAGAAGTGGCACAGCTGGCGGTTGATGATTTCGTCTTTTTTCGGTCCGTTGATGCCTTTCATAGCACCCACTATGTTGTTGATAGTGTTTTGTTTCGCCTCCACAGTCATCAGTCGGAACAGGTCGCCGGGTTGTGTATAATGGTCGTTTTCATTTACGCCGTTGCGGTCGTACCAGTCTGCTAGTACATTCTGGCCCAGGTTCTCAGCTTTCTGCTTGTATGTTTCATCGGCATAAATAGAATCGAAGCTGTTTGGGAAGTAGTTAGGCTTGCTGCCTCCGTTTCCGTCTACACGCATGGCACCGTCGCGCTGGTAATTGTTAACGGCAAATGGGCATCGGTTTACCGGGATCTGCTCGTAATTGGCACCAATGCGGTAACGCTGGGCATCTGAGTATCCTAGTATGCGGCCCTGCAGCATTCTGTCTGGTGAAAAAGCGATACCGTCAACCACATGGGCAGGAGCAAAGGCTGCCTGCTCTACGTGTGCGAAATAATTGTCAGGATTCTCGTTCAGTTCCAGCACGCCCACATCTAGCAGCGGGAAGTCTTTCTGCGACCACACTTTGGTTACATCAAAAGGGTTCCACTTGTAGTTGGCAGCTTCTTCCTCTGTCATGATTTGCACTTTTACAGCCCAGCGCGGAAAGTCGCCTCTGTCAATCGCCTCTACCAGATCACGCTGTGCCTGGTCCGGGTCGATGCCCTTCATTCTGGTGGCTTCCTCATCCGTAAAGTTCTGGATGCCTTGCAGTGTCTTGAAGTGGAATTTTACGTAGTGGCGCTCATTTTCTGCATTGATGAAGGCAAAGGTGTGGCTTCCGAACCCGTGCATGTGGCGGTAAGAAACAGGTGTACCGCGGTCGCTCATCAGGATGAGCACCTGGTGCAGGCTTTCTGGGTTCAGGCTCCAGAAATCCCACATCATGGTTGCGCTCTTGGTGTTGGTGTAAGGGTCGCGCTTCTGGGTATGAATAAAGTCAGGGAATTTTTTCGGGTCTTTGATAAAGAAAACCGGCGTGTTATTGCCTACCAGGTCCCAGTTACCGTCTTCGGTGTAAAACTTCACGGCAAAGCCACGAGGGTCACGCTCACTGTCGGCACTTCCTTTCTCACCTCCCACAGTAGAGAAACGCAGGAACACGCGTGTTTCTTTCCCGATTTCGCTGAAAACTTTGGCACGGGTGTATTTGGTGATGTCGTGGGTAACGGTGAAGGTACCATAGGCGCCGGAACCTTTGGCGTGTACCACACGCTCCGGGATGCGCTCACGGTTGAAGTGCGCTAACTTTTCGTGCAGGATAAAGTCCTGAAGCAGAACAGGGCCACGTGGGCCAGCTGTCTGGCTGTCTTCGTGCTCATAGTAAGGTGTGCCGGAAGCAGTCGTCAATCGAAGGTTTTTTTCTTTATCACTCATGGTGTAATAGGCTTTGAGATGTTTTACTTATGATTCAAAGCTACCTGGGTGAGGATTATAAACCAAATCGATTAATTTTATACCAATATAGTTTTAGTTGATGATGCCGCTCCTGCGGCTCCTTTCATACATTTATCGTAAAGCTGCTATATAAAATATTTCATAAAGCGGCTCCTGAATCCTCTTGAAATAAAGAGTTGCCTACACGTGGTCTGGCAACAGTTGCCTGTTTACAGCCTCTCAGAATGCCTCACCGAGGCCAACATTGATAGCAATACCTTCCTGGCCAAAGCCGATGTCGAGCCGTGAGTGGAGTTTCTCTTCCGGCAGCAACCTTAAGCGGAATCCGGTACCCACGGAGTACTTGAGGGTGGAGATGGTGTTCTCTGAAAACTCATTGAATACATTTCCTGCTCCTGCAAAGGTCACCATACCCAAGCGCCAGAAAAGCGGGAAACGGTATTCTGCCTGCACACCGGCAAAGTTATCGGCCATAAAACGGTTGCGGGTGTAGCTGCGCAGAATCTGCTCGCCGCCTGCTGTGGCTAATCGCTGCACCGGCACCTCACCATTGTTCAGGTTCACGACTACGTTGCCCGCCAACACATGGTCAGGCTTTAAGCCCCAGTATTTGCTGGCAATAAAGTTGTAATTGTTGTAGTTGAAATCGCCACCAAAGGATTCGCTGAAGCGATGTGCAGAAGCTTCTAGGTAATAACCACTGCTGGGAAAAGCTACGTTGTTCCTGTTATCGTTTATGACCGTAATGCCTAGGCCCACATTCACCCCACCCTGGTAACCCGGAATTTGCTGCGTCAGCAGTTGGCTCTGCTGTTCGCCATTAGCCGGGTTCAGCTCTGTCTCGTAGTAATTGGAGGCCTGGAATTCAGGACCAATGAAAACCCGGTTGCCAATGTTTTTAAGAGGAGCCACCCGGGCGGTGATGTATTTATGTCTGAAAATTTCTTCGGCATCGTCGGGCGTGTCGTTGCCAATGCCGTAAAAGCGGTCGCGGTAAATGCGGTGGCGCACCTCTCCACGTATAAAATACTTTTCGTCGCGGGTAAAGATGTTCCAGAAAAGCCACTGGTGCGTTTGCCTGTTGGTGGTAAAGTCTGTGAACAACCGGGCAAGTGAGAGCCTGGTAAAGGTGGTGTCGGTTTTGCTCCTTAACTTGAGATAACCAACTACAGTAGCTCCGAAGGCAAACTTGGTGTTGGGGGTATAGTAGACAATCGGCGCCGGTATGATGCCTCTTTTGGTGCGGTCTGCCTGAACTTCTTCTATTGCAATGGGCTTCTCTTGCGCTACGGTGGGCTGTGCAGCAAAAAGCATGATAGAGCAGCTCGCTATCAGAAAAAATTGTTTGGTGCTTAGCATGTGCGTTAACGTGTAGACGTGATTCATCTGACTTACTTACGTTAAAGCTGCTGCTGCGTATACCAGAGCAGGGAAGGATAATTGTTGTTTTTAGTGAAAAATTATGTTATATAAAGTAAGCTGTTAGCAACCATTTTAGCAGTATCGTACATAAGAGAAATAAACAGCAGAAAAAGTTATAAATTTGCTGCTCAGGTACGGGCTGCTGTACCCGTGAAGCTAAAAAGCTTCCCCAATGACAATGTAAAAATTGCTGCCTTCACGACCGTAGCCAACGTCAATTCGAATATTCAGCTTTTGCTCTTTGTTAAGGGCATAGCGAAGGCCGGAGCCGATAGAATATTTGAGCGTGGAGAACTGCACATCAGAGGTTTGGTCAAACACATCACCGATGCCTGCGAAAGTAGCCAAGCCAAGCCTGCGGTACAGCGGAAAACGGTATTCAACCTGGGTGCCGGCAAAGTTGTCGTCCAGGAAACGGTTACGGGCATAACCGCGCAGAATCCTGTCGCCGCCGGCAGGAGCCATGCGCATCACAGGCACCTCTCCGTTATTCAGGTTGAGCACGGTATTGAAAGCCAGCACCCGGTTCGGCCGCAACTCAAAGTACTTGCTGAAGTTAAGGTTCACGTTCCGGTAGTCAAAGTCACCGCCCAACATCTTCCCGAAATTATACACAGAGGCTTCGAAGAGCATGCCGCTGCTGGCAAACGCCGTGTTATCGCGGGTGTCGTACAGGAAAACCAAACCGGCTCCGCTGTTCAGGCCACCTTTGTAACCGGGTATCTGCTGTGCCTGCAGCAAACTTTCACGACTATCGCTTAGCGAATCGTAACTCAGGTTGTAATAATTTGTCAGCAGGAAGTCAAGGCCAACAAACACACGGTGGCCAATGTTTTTTAATCCGCCCAACCGGGCACTTACAAAGTTGTAGGCATACTTACCTTCGTCTGCCAACACAGTATTGTTGCCAACACCATAAAACCTGTCGGTATACACCCGGTGGCGCAGTTCGCCGCGCAACAGGTACTTTTCCTCCCGCGTGAACACCTCCCAAAGCAACTGCTGATCCATCTGCTTGTTGAGTGTGTAATCGGCTAAAAGCCTGGCGGTGGAAAGGCGGGTGGAGGTGGAATCGGTGCGGCTTTTCAAACGGAGGTACCCGATAACGGCGGCACCCAGGCCAAGACGGGTGTCGGGGGTATAATACACCACAGGTATCGGGATCAGGCCTTTCACGCTTTCACTGCTCTTTTTAGTGGCAATGGTGTCAGTAGCGGTTTGAGCCAGTGTCGTGGCGGTGGTGCCCAGAAAGCAGCAGCTTATCAGCAGCAGGAGAGAGGTGTTTTTTCATAAGCGTACTGCTAATAAGATGATAAGAATCTAGAGCATTTAAACCTAAAAAATTATAATTTTTATCACATTAGTGCAATGAAATATAGTATCTTATCCTGAAATAAACTATAGCCGCCGCTAAGAGCAATAAAATAAAGTATGATGTCGAAACTTTAATGCGGCATGATTACATTTGGTGTATCTAAACAACCTTATCACTTTACTAATCTAATTGATGAAGAAAATCTTAACCATTGCAGTCTGCCTGGCACTTGGTGCAGGCAACGTAATGGCGCAGGAGACTTTTCCGCGCAACGGGGTGTATGACGAACGCTCCGGCTTAGTGGCCTTCACTAACGCTACTATCCATACCGATTATAAAACCACACTACCGAATGCTACCCTTGTTATCCGCAATGGCAAGGTAGAGGCCGTAGGAGCCAACGTAAAAGTGCCTGCGGGTGCTGTGGTGGTCGATGCAAAAGGCAAGCATATTTACCCGGGCCTCGTGGACATGTTCACCAGCTACGGTTTGCCAGAGGTAAAGAGCGAGCGCAGAGGCTATGGCTCACCGCCGCAACCAGACACGGAAAAAAAGGGAGCTTTTAACTGGAACCAGGCTATCAGGCCGGAAACCAATGCCGTGGAACTATTCAAAGCCAACAAAAAGCAGGCGGAAGAGCTGCGCAAGCTTGGCTTTGGTACTGTGCTGGCCGTGCACCGTGATGGTATTGCCCGTGGTACTGCTGCTTTGGTAACGCTGGCAGACAAGCGTGAAAACGAAGTGGTTGTGCTGGAGAAAGCTGCCGGCACTTTGTCTTTTGACAGAGGTTCTTCCAAGCAGGATTATCCTAACTCGCTCATGGGTGCCGTTGCCCTGCTGCGCCAGACGTACCTGGATGCGCAGTGGAATGCACAAAACTCAGAAAAAGAGCAGAACCTTTCGCTCAATGCCTTCACTGCGGCAAACAAGTTTCCGCAGATTTTTGAAGTAGATAACAAGCTGAACGTGATGCGCGCCGACAAGGTAGGCGACGAGTTCGGCAAGCAATACATCATCAAAGGTGCCGGCGATGAGTACCAGATGCTAAAGCAGGTAAAAGAAACAAATGCGCCAATTATCCTGTCGCTGAATTTTCCGGCCGCCTATAGCGTGGAGGATCCATTTGATGCACGTCGTGTGTCTCTGGAAGACATGAAGCACTGGGAAATGGCTGCTGCCAACCCTGCCATGCTGCAGAAAGCCGGTGTCACCATCGCCTTCACCGCGGCTGACCTGAAAGACAAAAAAGACTTCCTGCCAAACCTGCGCAAAGCCATAGAATACGGCCTGCCGGCAGAAGAGGCACTGAAAGCCCTCACGGTTACGCCAGCTAAGTTGCTGAACGCTGACAAGAAAGTGGGCAGCCTGAACAAAGGTTACCTGGCTAACTTCATCATCACAAGCGCCGACCTGTTCGACAAAGAGAACGTGATTCTGGAGAACTGGGTGCAGGGCAACCAGTACAAAGTATCTGAAGTGCCTGCCGATTACCGCGGCGTTTATACTTTGAAAATGGCCAACCAGCCGGAGCGCAAACTGATGATTGCCGGAACACCGGAGAAGCCTGAGCTAAAAGTAATTGCACAGGACACGGTAAAAGGCAACATTTCCTTTAATAACAATTTAGTTACGCTTTCCTTCAACAAAGACAAGAAGAGCAAGGAAAGCATCCGTTTGAGTGGCTGGTTAAATGAGAAAAACCTGCAGGGCGAAGGCCAGTTACCGGATGCTTCCAGCGTGAAGTGGACGGCTGTTTTCTCTGAGGCCCTGAGCCAGAAAGCGAAAAGCGACAGCACGAAAACAGCGAAGCCAGTGGAACTGGGCAACATGATTTATCCTTTCCAGGCTTTTGGTGCCGCTGAGCTTCCAAAGCAGGAAACAGTGCTTATCAAAAATGCCACTGTCTGGACAAACGAGAAAGAAGGCATCATGCAGAATGCCGATGTGCTGCTGAAGAACGGTAAAATTGCCAAAGTAGGGAAGAACCTGAGCGAGTCCGGGGCGCGCGTCATTGACGGAACAGGCAAACACGTCACACCGGGTATCATCGATGAGCACTCGCATATTGCGCTGGATGGCGTAAACGAAGGCACACAGTCCGTGACAGCAGAGGTACGTATGGCCGATGTGGTAAACCCGGAAGACATTAACATATACCGCCAGCTGGCGGGTGGCGTGACTACTTCGCAGTTGCTGCACGGTTCTGCTAATCCGATTGGTGGACAATCGGCGGTGGTGAAGCTGCGTTGGGGTAAGAGCGCGGATGAGATGCTGCTGCCGGATGCAAAGTTTATAAAGTTTGCCCTGGGTGAAAACGTGAAGCACTCTAACCGCAGCAACCTGCACAGCATCCGTTTCCCGCAGTCCAGAATGGGAGTGGAGCAGGTGTATGTAGATGCCTTTACCCGTGCCAAGGAATATGACCAGGCCTGGAAGAACTACAACAAACTAAGCAGGCGCGAGAAAGCCAAAACACCGGCTCCCCGCCGCGACCTGGAACTGGATGCACTGGTAGAAATCCTGAACGACGAGCGCTATATCACCTGCCACTCTTATGTGCAGTCCGAAATCAACATGATGATAAAGGTAGCCGAGCAAATGGGCTTTAGGGTGAACACGTTCACGCACATCCTGGAAGGGTATAAAGTAGCCGATAAGATGAAAGAACATGGCGTAGGTGCCGGTACTTTTTCTGACTGGTGGGCTTACAAAATGGAGGTGAAAGACGCGATTCCATACAACGCCGGTATCATGAACAATGTGGGCGTGTTAACGGCCATCAACTCGGATGACGCTGAAATGGCTCGTCGCCTGAACCAGGAGGCAGCCAAGAGCGTGAAGTATGCCGGTGTGAGCGAAGAAGACGCCCTGAAAATGGTAACCCTGAACCCTGCCAAACTCATGCACCTCGACGACAGAATGGGTAGCCTGAAAGAAGGCAAAGACGCTGACGTGGTGCTGTGGAACGACCACCCGCTTTCTATCTATGCCAAACCGCTGAAGACGTTTGTAGACGGTGTTGCTTACTACGACCTGGAGCGTGATGAGCAAATGCGGGTGGACCTGGAGAAAGAGCGCATGCGCCTGGTGCAGAAAATGCTGAACGAGAAGTCTGGAGGTGCCAGAACACAGGCTCCTGTAACCAGAAAGGCCCGTGTGGTGCATTGCGAAGATGTGGAGTTCAACGAGGAAGAGGCTTATTTAGCCCATTAATTGTTTGTTGTTGATTGTAAGTTGCTGCCTCAGGGCATAAACAACAATCAGCAGCCATCAATCAACAATTTAAATAGAATGGATATCATGAAATTCAAAAACACATATATAACTGCAGCATTAACGGCGCTACTTAGTGTACCAGCCCTGGCACAGGTGCCTGCACCTGCTCCGAAACAGAGCAAGCCGGTGTTGCTGAAAGGTGCCACGCTGCACGTAGGCAATGGGCAGGTAGTAGAAAATGCTGCCGTAGGTTTTGACAACGGCAAGATTACGTACGCAGGTCCGCAGAATGGTGCCAACCTGGGCAACTACGAAGTAGTAGACGTGACAGGGCAGCATATTTATCCTGGCCTGATTCACCCAAACTCCACGCTGGGTCTGAACGAAGTGGAGAGCGTGCGCGCCACCATCGACTGGCGTGAAGTAGGGGAGTTCAACCCGAACGTGCGCTCCATCATTGCTTATAACACAGACTCTGATATTATCCCGACGGTGCGTACAAATGGTGTGCTGATGACACAGCTGACACCTATCGGTGGCACTATTTCCGGTACTTCCAGTGTCGTGCATTTAGATGCCTGGAACTGGGAGGATGCCATGATGAAAGCCGATGAGGGTATTCACCTGAACTGGCCAAACATGCTCATCCAAACAGGTAACAGCGACAGTGATGCAAGACTGAAGCGTATGGCAGAGGGCCGTGAGGAAACTCTGGCTGAACTGACAAAGCTGATGCGCGATGCAGCAGTATACAAAGCAGGCAAGCACGACAATGAGAACCTGAAACTGGCGTCTATGGCTGGTCTGTTCAACGGGTCTAAGAAGTTGTACATTCATGCCGACTATGGCAAGGAAATCATTGAGTCTGTAAACTTTGCGAAACAGCATGGCGTGAAAAACATAGTGATTGTAGGTGGAGGAGATGCCATCGCTGTAGCTGACTTCCTGAAGGCGAATAACATTTCTGTCATTTACTCTGGTGTGCATGCCCTGCCATCGCGTGCCGGGGAAGATGTAGACATGCCTTATAAAACGCCTTACCTGTTGCACAAAGCAGGCATCCCGTTCGCACTGGACTACAACACGAGCATTCACGGTATCCGTAACCTGCCTTTTATAGCAGGTACTGCCGCTGCCTATGGCCTGGACAAAGAGCAGGCTTTAGCCGCTGTTTCCCTGAATGCTGCCAAAATACTTGGCATTGACAAGCAGGTTGGTTCTGTAGAGGTAGGCAAAGATGCTACTATCGTGGTATCTGCGGGCGACCTGCTGGACATGCGCACCAGCAACGTGACGCACGCCTACATCCAGGGCCGCAACGTAGACCTGAACAACAAGCAGAAAGTTTTGTATGAGAAGTTTGATAACAAGTACAAGACACAGGAGAAGCAAGCAACTGGTACACCTACTTCTATGAAGAACTAAATCAGGAATAGACTGCTGTTAAAAAAAGGAGCTGCCGGAAATCCGGCAGCTCCTTTTTTTGTACCTTCTGCGGAACACTGCTTTTGGTACAGGAGCGGTAAATGCCTATTAAGCAGAAACAGCGGTATCCTCCACTTCCTGAAACCTACACTGTGTTTCTGTCAACAAAAAAGAAAACCCTGCGTTTTTGGCGCAGGGTCCTCAGTAGGTTATTACAAACAATCAAATACTAAACAAAAATTCTTATATGCTTTGCCAGCCATTGTAGAGAACTAGCTGCACCGGAGTGAATGAGAGGAGGGCCGTTAAGCCAAAGGCAACAGTAAGTTTTTCATGAGCTTGGAACAGGCATTTTCAATTGGATAAAGCTAAGGAACCAGGCTGTCTCCGCCTAAAGATTTAGATGAACTGCCCGAATTTCTCGACGTTCAGGGTTAAAACATCATTTGCCACTCCTGTTACCGACAAATAAAAAGAGAGGCCGCAAATTTTGCAGCCTCTCTTAACTTCAATTCGTTTTGAACTGGTATCTAGTATGGTTTAGCGGAATGTGAGTCATTCTGTGCCTGTTCCACCCCTTCATGTCCTGATGTGTTACCCATTGGCCCGTCTGTACCCTGTATTTCCTTTTTCATTTTCATCATCTTCTCTGTCGCCATCTGAATGCCTTCTCTAACCCTGTGGCCGTAATCTTCATCTGCCTGTGTAAAGTGTTCCAGCATCTTGTCCTGAATGCGCTTATCACAGGTGGCCAGGTCATTGGACAGGTTGGAGATTAATTCTTCGCGCTCCCAGTCCTCAAAGTTGCGGTAAGTCTCACCTGCCTGCTTAAATGGATTTTTGCGGTCTATAGCCTGGCGTGTCAGGTTCGCCTCGTAGCGCGGCATATAATCCTTTCCTGGTTTTGGAGCCTCCGACAAACCTCCTAAAACAGAAGGTTCGTAGTTTACGTGCTTGTTCTGGCCCGGTGCCCAGTCCGTTTTGTAGGACATTTGACCACCTCGCTGATTTGTATGCACCTTATTTTTAGGAGCATTAATTGGTAACTGCAGGTAGTTGGCTCCTACACGGTAACGCTGTGTATCAGAGTATGAGAAAGTACGGCCCTGCAGCATCTTGTCATCTGAGAAGTCCAGCCCGTCAACCAGTACACCTGTACCGAAAGCCGAAAGCTCTACTTCGTTGAAATAATCTTCCGGGTTCCTGTTGAGTGTCATTTTACCAACCGGCAGGAAAGGGAACTGGTCCTGAGGCCACAGCTTGGTGTCATCCAGCGGATCGAAATCCAGTTCCGGATGCTCATCATCACTCATTATCTGTACATTCAGTTCCCACTCCGGGTAGTCTCCGCGCTCAATGGCTTCATACAGATCCTGCGTAGCGTGGTTAAAGTTTTTAGCCTGAATTTCCTGCGCCTCTTTGCTTGTCAGGTTGCGGATGCCCTGCTTCAGTGGCTCCCAGTGGTATTTCACCAGCACAGCTTCGCCGTCTGCGTTCACCCACTTATAAGTGTTTACACCCGAACCCTGCATCTGGCGATAGTTGGCCGGAATACCCCATGGCGAGTACAGGAACGTAATCATATGAGTTGCTTCCGGAGTGCCCGAGAAAAAGTCGAAAATGCGCTCAGCGCTCTGTATGTTCGTGATTGGGTCAGGCTTCTGGGAGTGAATCAGGTCCGGGAACTTCATCGCGTCGCGGATAAAGAATATCTTAAGGTTGTTACCTACTAAGTCCCAGTTACCGTCTTCAGTGTAAAATTTTACAGCAAAACCGCGTGGATCACGAAGGGTTTCCGGTGAGCCGGACGGGTGGCCAACAGTGGAGAAACGCACAAACACAGGTGTTTCTTTGCCTTCCTCCTGAAACAGCTTAGCACGGGTATATTTCGCGATAGGCTGGTCTCCAACTTTTCCATAGGCTCTGAATACGCCGTGTGCACCTGCTCCTCTGGCATGTACCACACGCTCCGGAACACGCTCCCGATCGAAGTGAGAGATTTTTTCTATGAAATGGTAGTTCTCCATGGTAGCAGGACCACGGTTGCCCACAGTTCGGATATTCTGATTATCCGTAACCGGGTGGCCCTGGCGGGTGGTAAGCCTGTTGCCTTGCTGCCCATTTTGCCCATTGCCTGCTTGCATTCCTTCGTTTTTCTTGCCGTTTTCGCTGTTTTCTTTCATAATGATAGGTTAGGTGTTTTGATAAGAGACACGTTTACTTTCATGCTTATACTTTATAATATCCTGAAATGGTTATAGATTTTTTCTATCTTGTATCTATAGAATTTATAATAGGCTTGTTGGTGTATACGAGGAGAAAGTAGATTCGTGCAAAGGCTGGTGGAAGAGACCATACCTATATGTTTGAAGCCAGACACTTCTTCTTCGGCGCCCATTCTGTTAAGATGCGCTGTTCCATGTTGATGAATCGTGCGAAAGCATAGTGAAGGCAGTGCCTTTACACATAGCTTCCTTAAAGGCATTTAAGAGGTGAAAAATAACGTTGGCGGCTAAGGTTCGTTTATATAGGTAGAGTTGAAATTAAAATTAAACTACACTATAACTATGGAAAGAGACGACCAATATTACAGCCGCGACTATCGCAACAATGATAATAAACGAAATACAGACCGGAATCACCGTAACAACAATGATGGCTTAGAGAACTACAGGGACCGCTACAGCAGCGGTGGAAATTATTATGGTATGCGGGATCAGAATGCTGAGTACCGGAATGTGCGCAGCACTGGCAGCAATGCCTATGGCAGAGGACCATCTTCAGGCCCTGTAGAAGGATACCAGTCCAGCAACCGCTATGGTTCTTCCGGCAATAATCAGGACCAATACCGCTATGGCGATCCGAACCCATACATGGGAAACGACAGAAACGGTGGATACGACCGCACCAGAGGCACAGGCTGGCGTGATAACAATGACCGCTACAGCCGTGACAATGGCCGCTATAGCAACAGGGATCAGGGAAGAGAAGGCGGCTACTCCCGCGGGGATAACAGTTACCAGTATAGCGGCGGAGGCAGACGTTACGGCGATTTTGGCCGTGATGAAGGCAGAACCTATAACAGGGACCGAAACAGTGGCTACAATGCAGGTACAGAAGATAGCTACTATGACCGTTCAGATTTTAAATACGACCGCGCAGACAACAACTACCGTGGCGAAGACCGCAGTAGAAACACTAGCTACAGCCGGGATAACGACCGTTATTTAGACAATGAGGACTTCCGCTACAGTGGCCGTATACAAAACTCCGGCAGCGACCGTGACGATAACTATGCTACCGGCCTTTACTCCTCTAACCGCGACTACGTGAGCGATCAGCAGTCCGACAGCGATGGAGACCGTGTGAGCAGCCGTCACAACCGTTACGGCAGATCAGGCCCTGATTACCGTGAGAGTTCTGCCATCACCAACTACAGTGAAAACGGTGGCCAGGTTCGTGGATAAAGAACAGCAAATTTAATCAGAGCAGGAAGCCCACATGTTGTGGGCTTTTTGTTGTGCTATACTTTAGCTAAAGCCTTGCGTACTATACATGCAACAGCTGCAAGGCCTGTATGAATAACTAAACCCACAAGTATGATGAATAAACTAACCGCTATGCTTCCGGTGGCAGTCCTGCTACTTTCCCTTTGCAACGCCTGTACACTCAAGAAAAACACCATCACTACAGAAACAGAAATTATACAGGATGCTTACTGGGTACTATTGTCATTGGAAGGGCAGAACGTGCAGGCACCCCAGGACACACGCACCGCTTATATACGATTCGAGGAAAACGAAAATGACATTTCGGGGTTTACGGGCTGTAACAGACTGAGAGGCAAATATTCTTTAACTGAGCAGCGCCTGCAGCTATCAGACTTAAGCACTACCCGAATGTCCTGTGCAGAAATGGGTATGGAGAATAAGATGCTGGAAGTGCTAGGCCGTGTAAACACCTATCGGATAGCGGGGGATGTGCTTACCCTGTATGAGGGCGACAAAGCTGTGGCTACCTTTAAGACAGGAAACCTCCAGATAATGGAAAATGATATGGACCGGAACAGGACAAACGGCAATGATTAAACCATTCGTAAAGCCTGTTTGAAGTGAGTAAGGTAAAAGGCTGCATCCTGCACAACAGCAGATGTAGCCTTTTACCTTTACAGCGGTTGCACGGCAGGGGGCTCTCCAGATGTAAAACGGCAAACATGACGCTCACCTTTACTACCCATAGCTGTGTAAACTACTTGCTTTGAGAAGTCTTCAGCAGAAGCTCGTTAAAGTTTTCCAACAGGGTGATGTATTTGCGCTGCAGCGTTACAAGCTCCTGTTCACACTCTTTCATGTTGTTTGGCTTGTAAGGCTCTTGGGGAGCACTGTCGAATTGCAACAGCAGGTTATTACTGACAGGTGCCTGTGGCTTTGGTGCCTCTTTTTTTACAGTTTTACTCAGATGCGGGAACTCCAGTGAGAAGTCGTGGTGTATCACCTCGCCTAATTTGAGTATAAAGCTGTAAGGAATACTTGATTCCTTAAATTTATTGTAAAGTGTTTTGCGGCTGATGCCAATTTTCTCTGCTACCACACCTACTGCCACACCGCTCGCTTTGATGGCATCTTTAATGATTTCGCCTCTGTGTATACCTGTTTTAATCTCTGTCTGCTGCATGTTACCTGCTTGTGTAAGGGTGTATATCTATACAAATATAGGTAACCGATATGTATGATATGTGAATGTGGACAAATTTTACACGCCTGTGGATGAGCGTCTTTCCTGTGTTTTAATTTTATAAATTGGTAGTTAGTGAGTTAGGTATGTAAAGCCTTGTAAAGGCAAACCTTTCTATCCTGTCTATACACACTTTATCCACATTCATAACATGAAACCAAGTTTCATTCTTCTCCCTGCTGTAGCCAGAAAAACGCCCTGTAAGGTGTAGGGGCGCAATATATTTGTTCAAACACGTAAACTATGGTGGGGAAATACGTATTTTTATTAAGCCATTGTTAAATTTCTCCAGGTTATGTTAAGAAACAGTGCCAAAAAAGCTGTAGAAGATGTATTAAGTATTGAGTTAGGAGAGAAAGAGTCTCAGGAATTATATTACAGCATTTGCAACTACTTGATTGATCACGATGATGCCTGCTACATTGGTGTGATCAGATTTAAGTATTCACTGCTTTGTGATGGCATAGACAGTGATGTGAGCGACTATTTCATAATGGAGTTCATGTTAGAGAAAATGAGGCAAAAGCATCCCATCATTCTGATGGCCCTGACAAACATCGTCATCAGTAAGTCCTGATCCATTCTGTTTCAAATCACATAGCCGCGGTTGATAATACAGGTGCATCCCTTCTTTTTTTACAAAAGAGGATGGTTATGCTGCCTGTACTTTAAACGGAACTGGCCCCAGCAGTTTTTACATCAGGTAGAACTTTTCAGGCGCCAGTGGTTTCGGCACATCCTCCTCTTTCAGCACCTGCCTGATATTGATTTCTATGGTTCTGGCAATGGCTGTTACAGCTGTGTCCGTTGGTCTGTTTCGGAAGGGGTCCTGCATGTGCTTGCCGGTTTTCTCTAATAAGAAAAAGGTCGAGGCGATCATGGTCAGGAGCGGAATCTCAAAAAAGCCAATGGTTTCCACTAATGCAAGCGAAAGCACCACCAGGAACAGGTAAATGAAGAAGTGAACGAAAATCCTGTAGGTAACCGGGAAAACCGTGCTGTTAATTCTTTCCGCTTTTCCCATCGAGTCACAGAGGCGCGTAATGGTGCTGTCTATCTGTACTTGCTGGAATGGGTTTACATCCTCGCTCAGGTAAAGTTTTCGCAGGTCTTCCGTATGCAGCATCAACAGGGCGAAGGGCTTATTGTTCTGTGTCTTAATAAAATTTATGTCTTCATCCGACAGGTTGCTTACCTGATCTGCAGCAATAGGGTCCAGGCCCCGCAGTGACTGGCCAAGGCAGTAACACCAGGCAATCTGCCTGTGCGCCATTTTTTTCAACAACATGGTGCCAGTATCGCTTTCCCGTCTTACAAATCCCTTCAGTTGCATAACAAAGGAACGGGAGTCGTTCACGATAGCTCCCCACACCTTACGTGCTTCCCACCACCTGTCATAAGACTGGTTCAGGTTAAAGGCCAGTATCAGGGAGATGGAGGTCCCCAGGATAGTAGGTAGCTGGAAAGGAATCTGAGGAAGATGTTCTGCCACAAACAGCTTCAGGATATGAAACACAACGGAGAAGCACAAAACACTTATCACATCCTTCCGAACCTTTTTGTAAACATACCTGACGGGAATTGGCTTTTCTACTAGCATGCAATATGTCTTTTGTTGAGTTCATACATTCTGCTCTGGAACGCTGCATTACCAGAAGGCCATGCTTTGGCGCCTGGAGCAGCCAAAGCACTTTAGCCAAAGTTTTTTACGCATCACTTCTGCCTTCGTTGGAAGGATGGCATTTAGGTAAAGCCTTTTGTTTGTAAAACCGGGAAAGGCCTTTCTCAGATTTGGCCTGAAGCAGGTGATACGCTGCACATGTGTAGTCAGGAAGCCTGGTTAGTGCAGGACCTAAGCACCTGCATGGCGTTGGAAGCATCTTTGGCAGGTACAAAAATATGATCATGATAATATGCAGCTACCACATTGCAACTGATGCCGGCGTCCGCCAGGGCCTTGGAAAAAGCAGCTGTTAAGCCTACGGCTTCCAGCGAGGAATGTACTTTTAGTGTAATCCAGGAAAAGACAACTGAATAGGAAATTCCGGCTCCCTCTGCTGCTTCTTTGGGCAAAACTACGGTAAGGCCTTCTCTTTCCTTGAAGCTGAACAAGGCATTATTCATGCCAGTGGAACTTTCCTCCTGGAGTGTGCAAAACACAAACTCTCCGTCGTTCAGCTCAGGTTCCATTTGCAGCAGCAGTACAGCAAGGTTCTTTTCTCCGTATTTATTCATGCTAACTGCATACGTAAGAATCAGCTTCAGGCAGATAAAAGAAATAGGGCAGGAGTTTGTGTATATAAAGTCGTCCGAAACAGGGGGGCGAGTGAAGGCCGCTTTATTGTCCTCAAAGAACCAAGTTAATTCTTCTGTCCTTGTATTGGCTGCTGATTATTTCGCGTTACAAATTATACTGAAAAAAGAACCCTATGTATTTGCTGCGTATAAATACTGATTGTTTTAAGTATATGTACTAGTGTGCTGGAATGGTAGTATATTTGATGGCTATATATAGTCAAAAATTTTACCCTTACCGCTATTGAGGAGAAAGTAATGCACGTGCTGTATTATGTTAAATGGTGTTGAGAATGAACGAATTAGTAATTTTTTATGAAAAGCTGTCCGGCTGTGATATGATCGCCCTGACTCCGATAAATGAAAGGCGCTTCTATTGCCGGTTTTATTCCAATGGAATTTACCTCGACCGAATGTTTGTGACGGATATACGCCTACAGGAAGAACTCATTTTGCACAGCGGGGATGATGAAATGATTGACAAAGACAATGTGTTGCGCCTGAAAAATAAATACGCCAATTTGTCTAAAGCTGCTGGTACAGAGGGCACGTTGGAAACAGCAAGTGATGACGGAGTTTAGGTCAGTCAACAGAGTGTTGTGGTTTTATTGCCACTGATGCCAAACAAGTGCCTTTAAGCCATCTGAAGGTTTCTCTGCTTTTGTGATGAACCGTCAGGAGTAAGTACATCAGAGAAGGCACAAGTACAAAGTTTCTTACCCGCTTTTGCCCACTTACCTCTTTTTTTACCACCTCCTTATATAATTAGCACCTTCTACTTGTTAGCATCTGCTTTTCCAGCAGCAACCTGGTGTAGTGCAGGCGGTCACACCAGCCTTTTGGTGCTTCACTAAGAAAGGTGCCTTCCCCGCAATCTGTTTTGTGACTGTTATATTGTTCGCCAGATGTGAGGCGTATGTAAGGGTTGTGGAAAATTAAATATGGCTTTCAATAAACTTTACCTGCCAGGTATTGTTTTTGAATGTTATAACTTCGAAAGTTTGCAAATTCATGACGCGTAAAGAATACTTTATTATCATATTGATACTGGGGGCTTTGGCAACTATCAGCCCTTTTTCCATAGATATGTACCTGCCGGGGTTCCCGGCAATTGCAGAAGATTTAAATACTTCCATCGCCCAGGTGCAGCTGTCTTTAACCAGTTACCTGGTAGGTATATCTGCAGGTCAACTGCTTTACGGCCCGCTGCTCGACCGGTACGGAAGAAAGAACCCGCTGTACGCAGGCCTGGTTATTTACCTGCTGGCTTCCTTAGGATGCGCATTCACTGATTCTGTAGAATCTTTAATTGCCATGCGGTTCCTGCAGGCATTGGGAGGTTGTGCCGGCATGGTGGCAGCGCAGGCGCTGGTGCGGGACTTGTTCCCGGTGAATAAAACAGCGCAGGCCTTCTCGTTGATAACGCTGGTTATTGCGGTGTCTCCTATGATAGCACCAACAGTGGGTGGCTATGTAACGGCGGCTTTCGGGTGGCATTATGTTTTTATCATTCTGGCTATCATCACAGCGCTTATCCTGCTGAGCATACATTTTGCTTTGCCGGAAGGCAAGCAGCCGGATGCCACCATGTCGCTTCGCCCGAAACCGGTAATAAGCAACTTTTATACAGTGCTTAAGCAACCGCAGTTCCTGGTGTATGCGCTGGTGGGCGGTATTGCCACATCAGCCCCATTTGCCTACATAGCAGGCTCGGCAGATGTTTTTATGAACATTTATAATGTAAGCGAGCAGACGTATGGCTGGATTTTCGCTTTTCTGGCGTTTGCTATGATCGGGTCAACACAGCTGAACCATATCCTGCTGAAGAAGTTCAAGAGCCAGCAAATCATCAATTTCACCCTGTTTTACCAGTCAGCCATCGGTATCGTGTTAGTTGCAGGCACCTGGTATGGCTGGTTTGGAATGTACAGCCTGATTCTGTTGATGTTTATTTTCCTGACAGGGCAGGGGCTAACGAACCCGAATGCGACTGCACTTTCACTGGCGCCGTTCACGAAGCATGCCGGCAGTGCATCCGCCCTGATGGGGAGCTTCAGGATGGCAATGGCCGGAGTGGTGTCAGCTGCAGTAAGCGTGTTCCATAACAGTACGGCCATTCCGATGGTGAGTGTCATGACGGCCTGTGCCCTGGGTGGGCTGGTGGTGCTGACGATTAGCAAGCGCAACGTACGGTATCAGGCAAGCCAGCGGCAAATAGAAGAAGATACCTCCGTGGTGATGTAAGGTGCTGCTCTGGCAGGAACGTTAAAAGGAAGCCCCTGATTTTTCAGGGGCTTCCTTTTTTTATACGATGCAGTGGCTTTTGCCAATTAATATTTGCTGCATATGCTATAAACCGGCAACTTTAGAATATGCGGATGAGCAAGGTTGCAGACCCGGAATTATAATGTGGGTTTTTACTTGCCAGGAGCCAAATTATAACTTCTCACGGGTTATATCACGTACTTTAGAACTGAATTAAAACAGAAAAATGAAGCAACAGGCCCTGATAGGTATGGATATAGGTACTACGAGTACCAAAGCAGTCGCTTTTGATACGGAGGGCAACATGCTTGTCCGTGAAGCCATTGAGTATCCTATTATCAGTACCAGGCCTGATGAAGCGGAGCAGGATCCGGAGGTGGTTCTGAAAGCAGTGCTGGACAGCCTGCGTACTGTTGCTGCAGAACTTGGCAAACTTGGCTACGCATTAGCCGGGGTAAGTTTCAGCAGTGCCATGCATAGCCTCATAGCCTTAGATGAAAAAGGTAATCTGCTTACAAACTGTATTATCTGGGCTGATACGCGAAGCAAGGTGTATGCCACCAACCTGAAGGAAAGCGTGATAGGGCATGATATTTACTTGCATACCGGCACTCCGCTGCACCCGATGTCACCTTTGCCGAAACTGCGCTGGCTGCGCGACCATGAACCAGCAGTCTTTAAAAATGCAGCTAAATTTATCGGCATTAAAGAGTATGTATTTTTCCGCCTTTTCGGGGAGTACAAAATAGACTTTTCGATCGCTTCCGCTACTGGCCTGTTCAACATTTTTACGTTTGAGTGGCACCTGGATTCCTTGGAACTGGCCGGCATCACAAAGGACAAGCTCTCAGAGCCTGTGCCTCCATCGCATATTTTCCGCAACATGAAGCCGGCTTATGCTACGCTGCTCAACATACCGGCTTCGGTTCCTTTCGTGATCGGGGCCAGCGATGGGTGCCTTGCTAATTTAGGCTCTAACGCTGTACGGCCTGGGGATGCTGTGGTCACGATTGGTACCAGTGGTGCGGTGCGGGTAATGGCAAGCGAACCAGCCACTGATATACAGGAGCGTATCTTCAGTTACATTCTAACTCCGGAGCGCTTTGTGCTGGGAGGGGCTGTGAACAACGGTGGTGTGGTGCTGCGCTGGTTCCGCGACAATTTTTATCAGGCAGAAGCAGCGCTTGCGCAGCAGGAAAACACAGAGATATACGATCTGCTCAACGAGAAGGCTGCTGCTGTGCCAGCCGGTGCTGATGGTTTAATTTTCCTGCCGTACCTGCTGGGGGAGCGCGCTCCAATCTGGGACCCTTCGGCACGGGCCTGTTTCTTCGGTGTGCACTACAATCATACCCGCGAGCACTTCCTGCGGGCGCTCATGGAAGGAGTGATGTATAATGTGTACAGTGTTGGCAGGGCGTTGGAACAAACCACAGGTCCCATTTCTGCCATTTATGCGAATGGCGGTTTTTCGCACTCAGGTGTATGGGTGCAGATGCTGGCCGACATCTTCAACAAAGAAGTGCACCTGACCGACACCCACGAAGGTTCGGCTTTCGGTGCCGCCATTATGGGCATGCAGGCTTTAGGCCTTCTCAACAACCTGGAGGACGCCGCTGCGATGATCAGAGTGAAGCAAACCTTTGTGCCTGACCCGAAACTCCACGCCCGTTATATGCAGAACTTTTCACTGTTTAACGAACTCTACCCAAAGCTCAAAGACTGCCTTCATAAGGCTGCACACCATAAAGGCATATAAAAAGTACAGGATATAAATTTAAATCTATATATTCAGACATAGCATGTTGTAGACTGATGGTTAAAGAACTGCAGGCAGACTTATAAACTCCTAAACTATGTCACTTTTTATTGTTCTACTTGGTGTTGTTGCGCTCCTTGTACTGACGCTTGTTGTGCGGATAAATGCCTTCATTGCCTTGGTGCTGGTGGCGCTGGGTGTAGGTTTGGGAGAAGGAATGGCCGTGCAGGATGCTCTGGCATCGTTGCAAAAGGGGATAGGAGACACGCTGGGATCACTTGTGCTGATACTGGGATTTGGTGCTATGCTGGGAAATCTGTTGTCGGAGAGTGGCGCTGCCCAGCGGATCACGTACGGCCTGATAAAGCGATTTGGTAAGCGGAACCTGCAATGGGCAATGGTGCTGACCGGTTTTATTGTAGGATTGCCCATGTTCTACAACGCGGGTTTCGTGGTGATTATGCCCCTGGTTTTTGCCGTTGCCATATCTGCCAAACTGCCGCTGCTGTATGTCGGCATTCCGGCTGCTGCTGCGCTTTCGGTGACACATGGCTTTCTGCCGCCACACCCCGGACCTACCGCCATTGCAGTTATATTTGAAGCCGACATTACCCTCACACTGCTCTACGGCCTTTTACTGGCTGTGCCTACTATCGTGGTGGCGGGGCCCTTTTTCACCCGCTTCCTGAAGAAGATCAAAACTGCTCCGCCTCAAAATCTCTTTGTCCTGAAACCCCTTTCTGAAGAGGAAATGCCTGGCTATGGAATAAGCGTGTTTACTGCCCTTGTACCAATAGCATTGATGGCTGTTTCTGCTGTACTGTCTATCGTGTTGCCTGCTGCATCACCTGTAAGGCGGCTATTTGAGTTTATAGGAGACCCGGTGATGGCGCTTCTGATCTCGGTGCTGGTGGCTATTGTAACGCTAGGCCTGAACAGAGGAAAAAAGATGCCGGAGGTAATGAAAGTCTGCACAGACTCGATAGCAGGCATTGCCATGATTTTACTCATTATAGGTGGTGGTGGGGCTCTGAAACAGGTATTGGTAGACAGTGGCGTGGGGAATGAAGTAACGGGCCTTATCAGTGGCACTAACTTATCTCCGCTGTTTCTTTCCTGGCTGATTACGGCGCTCCTGCGGGTTTGCCTCGGTTCGGCAACCGTAGCGGCAATAACAGGTGCCGGAATTGCCCTGCCGCTCATTGCCAGCACCGGGGTAAGCCCGGAGCTGATGGTTTTATCCATAGGAGCCGGTAGCCTCATGTTCTCCCACGTGAACGACCCGGGCTTCTGGATGTTCAAAGAATATTTTAACCTGACTATTCCGCAAACCCTGGCGACCTGGTCCATTATGGAAACCCTTGTTTCGGTGCTAGGATTGCTAGGCGTGCTGGCGCTGGAGCCTTTTATTTAGTGTGCCCGTACCAGTATTTTTAAACACTGTGGGTTCATTATGGCCCCTGTTTCGTCACTTTATGAAGTCGTACAGAAGACTGTTTACCTCTTCAGGCTTTTCATGGTGCAGCCAGTGTGTGGCATCATCCAGGAAAATCAGCTGCCCGTTGGTACATTTTTCTATGCTGGGCTGTGCCATGGTGTCGCTCAGGAAGGTGTCTTTTCTGCCCCAGAGCATCAGGGTAGGAACGGTTACCGCACGGGTTATATCCAGGGTGTCGTATTTGTAGGCGCGGTACCAGTTAATCATGCTGGTCAGGGCCCGTGGCTGTTGCCATGCTGCTTTGTAGCGCTCTATATCTGTTCTTGAGAAAGCCCCTTTTTTTGCTGTTGATACCATGCTTCTCTCCAATACCTTAAAGTTGAAGGCTTTGCTGCTTGCCTCTGGCAGCATAGGAAGCTGGAAGAAACCGATATACCAGCTCTTTAAGCGCTGCTTTGAGTTGGTGCGGAGTTCCTCCTGCATGACCTCCAGGTGCGGCATATTCAGGATAACCAGCTTTTCGAGCAGATTGGGGTAGTGTTGCGCAACAGCCCAGGCTACTGCGCCGCCCCAATCGTGCCCTACGAGGTATACTTTCCGGGTAATAACCTGCTGTATCAGATCAGCAATATCATTCATCAGTTGGGAAAGGGTGTATGCTTTTAGTCCCTTCGGTTTGCTGCTGGTGTTGTAGCCCCGCTGATCAGGTGCTATAGCTCGGAAGCCTCTCGCAGCAAAATATTCGAGTTGCTTCTGCCAGCCGTACCAGAATTCCGGGAACCCGTGCAGGAACAATATAACGGGCCCATCCGTGGCGCCTGCTTCTGCTACATGCAAACGGATACCGTTTACGGTGTAATATTTTTCTCTTATATCCATGTTTCATCATACCAAAGAACGGTATCAGAGGATATAGGATACAGCATAGAAAGTATCAGTTGATTATATAGTTGTACCTGTTACTAAGGTACGCTCTTACTTAATTGGCTTAAATAAAAAAAGAGGGCAGCTCACATAGGCTGCCCTCTTTCATTTGTTGGTTGGTGATGGTTGTTTATTTCTTCAGTAGCTTAAAGCTGTACTTTGTGCCATTGTCGATGATGCTGAGCAGGTACAAACCTTTTGCAGTTGCTTTTGCTGTGCTCACGGCGAAATCAACCTGTCCATCCTGCACCTGCGTCTGCTGATCCAGTACTACCTGGCCCATTGCATTAGTCAGCACCAGGCTTACCTGGCGGCTTTCACCACCCTGTGGCAGGCGCACCATTACCTCCTGGCCTTCTGCAAACGGATTAGGGTAGGCAGCAGCTGCCACAACTTTAGCCTCCATATCTACTGCTCTGATATTAGAGTAGGTAGTTGTGCCATCTAAATCTACTTGTGCCAAACGATAATAGCGCGTGCCAAACGCAAGAGTAGCATTATCGGTGTAGCTGTAGCGCTGGGTCACGGAAGAGTTTATTACCTTGCTGTCCACAAAAGCCACTTTGCTGAAGGTCTTGCCATTGGTGGATACCTGCACCTCAAAGCCCGTATTTTCTTTCTCAGATGCTGTTTCCCAGGTCAGCTGAACGCCCTGTGCCTGGCGCTGTGCCCTGAACCAGGTAAGCTCCACGGGAAGGGGGGTATTACGATTCGCCAAAGTATACACTCCATATTTTCTGTCTGCATCAGCCAATTTGTAGTTGTAATAAGAATCTCCTGCTTCAACTTTAGGTAAGAGTTCGTAGGTGTTGTTTATGTTTTTTCTATAAACCTCATACACTGTTCCTGCTGGTTCTGTTAAATTAAAATCTGGAAATGCCAACTCCATGGAGGCTGTAAATTTATCAGTTGCCTGTGCACCTGGAGCAGTAACATAATACTGACGTTCTACAGTACTGTTTTCGAAAGTTGATCCCGTCACACGTTTCACAGTAACAGCGTTTATGTCAGATTGAATATTTGTTATTCTAAGACCAATATTGCCAAAAAGCTGACCTGTGGTTGTTGTAAGGTTTCTTGTGGTTTGTACATTACCTTTGATGTGAGACGTTGCTGTCTCTGCAGATAATATGTCAGCGGTTGAGCCTAAAAATAAAGTGTTCGTATTAGTTTGTAGTACTGTGTTTTCAACCCGTAATACATTACTAACAGTTAGATTGTTAACTAAACTTGAGTTTCCACTCGAAACTGTTAAGTTATGGAACACATCTGTTCCAGCTGATAAAGAAGTTATTGTTTTAGTTAAGCCGTTTCCAGATAGTTCAATGGTGGAACTGTTGGCATTAAAAGTTCCAGCGTTAGTCCAGTTCCCTAAGATTGTGTGTGTAGAACTCTTAGCATTGAAGGTTCCATGGTTTGTAAAGTTTCCTGTTACGTTCAGAGCATTGGCATATGGAACAGTTCCGCTAGCGTTGTTTATAATACCACTATTACGCACATTTCCTTTAATGGAATGTGTGTAATTAGAAGCGCCTGAAGTTTCAAATCTGGCACCGGATTCTAATTCCAGATTACCTTCTATTAATAAGTTAGAAGTAGCTGACTTGATGCCTGTTCCACCCAATATGAGATTATAATAAACGGCAGGAGTAATAGTTTGTGGACCTCCATTATAATAGAAGGATTGGCTATTATGTATAAAATTTGCTCCTGAATTTATTACAAATGCTTTAGAAACGAAGATAGCACCGTTTGCAGTTTTTGATACAGCCGTATTTCCTGAAGCAGGAGTTAGTGACAGGTTATGATAATAAAGTGGTGAGATAAGCTGAGCATTTCCATTATAGTTAATAGTACCTGTTTCACTGTTAAATTCACCAGTACTATTGAAAGCTCCTCCGATGTTAATACCACTGCTGCCGGCATTGATAATACCAGCATTAGTTAAGTTTGCTGTAATGGTGTGTGTACCACTACCAGCATTGAAAGTAATTCCTGATATTATATCAAGGTTATGCGCTACAGAAAGTCCGGATGTAGCAGTTTTTGTGCCTGTACCTGAGAATTGTAAGTTATGGTAGGCCACGCCAGCAGCATCTTGATTTGCTCCATTGTAGTTTACAAGTCCGGTGCCTTGATTGAAGGTGCCACTTACATTATTTATACTGTTAGTAAAATTCTCCCCAATATTAATGTTGCTTGTTTTTGCTTCTATGGTTCCGGCGTTGACAAGGCTTTTTACTATGGTGTGATTTAGCGCTAGTGCATCAAAAGTAACTTCAGAGTTCACTGTTAGGTCACCCCTGATAGCAAGCCCCGTTGTGCCATCAGCTTTTGCCGCAGGAGTCTTAACGACTGGTCCAGTAGTATTAGCTGGTTTACTGAGAATCAAATTACCGTACCTGTTAGAGGCTTCGGACTCAGTATCAGTATTACCTGCTATTGCGTAGAAATTAAATATGGATTGATTTGTACCATTATACTCAATAGTACTAGTGGAGCTAATATTATACAAAATCTTTGAATGGTCAAGGGAGGTAACATCTTGGTTCTGACCAACACTGCTGATCTTAGATATAGCACCTGAAACAACTAAATGACCGTTTGCACCTAACTGCAAAGCGGCTCGCTGTTTAGGTGTTCCGTTTGCAATCTCGAACTTTAGGTCAATCAATGTTAGCTTTCCTGTTCCAGCACTTCCAATGTGAATTCGGCCACCAGTAGGGCTATTACCTGTTTTACCTGCTTCTATTGTAAGTGTATGGCATGTGTTTTCTTGAGTGTTAACAGTAACAGTATGGCCTTGCTTGATTATAACAAAATCAATTGAGCTAGGTAATTCTGATGTTGCGCTAGTATTGCTGCCGTTACCTTGAATTACCCATGTGCTGGTTTCATGCCAATTACCATTAGTAGCGGAAAGAAATGTTTTCTGCCCAAAACTACTAAAACTAAGCAGCAGCATGCTTAGCACCAAAAGCGTCGTTTGTTTCTGAATTCTGCCGCATATGCTTCTGAATGCAACAGTGGCAGTTTGAGCCCGTAAGAGGGGTAGGTTAGAAATGTAAAAGTTTTTCATAAAATAATTTAGGGGTTAAGGGTGACTGCGTTCTTACTAGGGGGAGTTGTTTTCTTTGTACTTTTTTGACAATACTTATCCTGTGCAAAAACAGGATGGTTTTTGCTTTTTTGTAGATAATGCTGCTTGTTTAAGAGTTTTCCTTCCTAAAGGGCAATAGCTTTCCTGTTGCTATATTTTGCAGCATTTATCAATTGGTAATATTTCCTGATAGTTTATCTAATAGACCTTTGTTTGATTAATTGTATATAGTTATGTAGCAATATTACATATAAGGTATATTAAATACTAAGGCTTTATTAGGAAAAATTTTAAAAAGTTAAACTTTGATATTGGTATAAGACAATAACAGGTGTTATTTGATTATTAAAATTTAATGAAGGAAACAATCAAAAGTTAATTAACACGCTTCGTACATAGGATTTAGTTAAGTCTGAATTGCTTTGGGTTTTTGATGGATTCTCATTTTTTAGAGGACTTTAAAAGTGTCTCTTTGTGGCTACTTGAAGCAAGTGTATGGCCGTTCTCAAGTCCTGGAAAACAGTGGTGAATTTTACTTTTAATGATATGGAGGCTGCCGTAGTTTTAACTTGATGCGGTGTCTGCTTTTCTGGCTCATGATGAAGCTGTCTGCTGAAGACAGCTTCGTTCGGAGCAGGAGTTTTTTCCAGATAGAGCACAGCCTGGCCGCAGGCTTGCTGTTGCACCTGCAAAACTATGTGTAATGTTAAGGTTGCCTTGAACACACGCTCCCTGAGTATAGGAGACAGAACAATCCTTTCATACTCTTCTCTTTTCATATCAAACCAGAAAAGACTGGATGTCCCGAAAAGGCACACTGGCACGAACCCCTAAGCTTCTGAGTTTCGGCTGCTCAACCTGTTTCCAGGCCATACCTCATTGATGTTTGGCAACCTTAGAAATATTTAGTAATATGTTCCCAAATGCAAAAGGAACTTTTCAGGATGATGTCGTCTTACATGGTTATTGGCATAAAGGCTTTTTCCCTTAAAGTTTTATGATGTGTAAGTAGTTGATCCTGTATGGCTTTTGACTGCTTGTGCTTCAAGCTACATGTGGAGGCTCAACTGCGTGCTGCAGGTTAAGGCATTGTGTGTAAGCTGCGTTCAGCAGTTGATATTTTTTAATCAGATAACAGAACCATAAACATTTTTTACGCATGAACAGACGCGTAGTAATTAGGAATATGGCGCTTGCCGTTACAGGTCTGGTGCTTTTGCCAGGCTGCGACCTCAGCAGCAAAAAAGCAACAGCGCAGGAACTGCAGCCATACCTTTCGCCAAGCCAGGAGGGGCTTTTAGCACATGTGGTCGACACTATCATTCCGGCCACTGATACTCCTGGTGCCAAAGACCTGAATGTGCATCTCTTTGTCCAGAAAATGGTGACGGATTGCTATGAGAAGGAAGCGCAGGAAAATCTTGTGAAAGGATTAGAGTCCCTGAAAGCAAAGGCCGATAAAAAGCATGGTAAGGCCTTTGATGCCTGCAGCACAGACGAACGCATTGCCCTGCTGCGAGAGATGGAGCAGTCAGGCGATGCAAGTGAGACTGAGTTCTATAAAATGGTAAAAGGACTTACTGTCCGGGGCTACATGAATTCTGAGTACGTGATGATGAACCTTACCAATTACCAGGCAATCCCCGGCCACTACTATGGTTGTGTTCCTGTTGATTCAAAATCCCTTTCTTAATACAACATGGCAAATTTAGCGATAGACGCAGTTAAAGATATGACCTATGATGCCATTGTGATAGGCTCTGGCATCAGCGGTGGCTGGGCAGCAAAAGAACTGACCGGGCATGGCCTTAAGACGCTTGTGCTCGAGCGAGGCAAGGATGTAAAGCATATAAAGGATTATCCCACCACCACCAAAAACCCCTGGGAGTTTGAGCACCGGGGGCAGTTACCGCTTGAGGTTGTAAAGCAAAACCCCATTGTGAGTAAGTGCTATGCTTTTTATGAGGGTACCGAGCACTTCTTTGTGAAAGATGCCGAGCATCCTTACGTGCAGGAAAAGCCGTTCGACTGGATTCGTGGTTATCAGGTGGGCGGCAAGTCTCTGCTGTGGGCGCGACAGACGCAACGCTGGAGCGATTTCGATTTTGAAGGCCCGGCCCGCGACGGCTTTGCCGTAGACTGGCCTATCCGATATGCCGATATTGCGCCATGGTACAGCTACGTAGAGAAGTTTGCCGGTATTTCCGGTAACAGAGACGGTATACCGCAACTGCCGGACGGTGAGTTTCTGCCGCCGCATGAAATGAACTGTGTGGAAACTCACTTCCAGAAGCAGGTGGCGCAGAAGTACAAGGACCGCCAGGTAATCATGGGGCGCGCTGCACACATTACCAAGCCACAGCCCATCCACCTGGAGCAGGGCAGGGCACAATGCCAGCACCGTACCATCTGCGAGCGCGGCTGCCCGTTTGGCGGTTACTTCAGTAGCAATGCCTCCACTATACCCTGGGCAGCCCGGACAGGTAATCTGACACTGCGCCCGGATTCGGTGGTGCATTCCATTATCTACGATGATGAAAAAGGCAAGGCAACGGGTGTGCGGGTAATAGATGCCAACACGAAAGAGGTGATGGAATTTTATGCCAAAATCATTTTTGTGAATGCCGCAGCACTTAACACGAACCTCATCCTGCTGAACTCTACCTCAAAGCGCTTCCCGAACGGCTTGGGCAACGACAATGGGCTGATGGGCAAGTATGTTGCCTTCCACAACTATAAGGCAAGAGTATCTGCAGACTATGACGGCCACCTGGATTCTACCACCGACGGACGCAGGCCGAACAGCCCTTATATACCGCGCTTCCGGAATGTGTACAAACAGGAGACTGATTTCCTGAGGGGCTATGCTGCCGGCTTTAGCGCCAACCGTAAAAGTGTTACGAACCAGGATGGACTGGGGGAGAGCCTGAAAAACAGCCTGCTGAACCCTTCTTTGGGTGGTTGGTCTGTAGGTTCGCATATGATGGGCGAAACGATACCAAAGGAAAGCAACTATGTTGCCCTCGATACGACCAAGAAAGACCCCTACGACATGCCGCAGCTTCGCATCTCTGTTGCCTATGATGAGAACGACCAGAAAATGACAAAAGATTACCTGGAGCAGATGACGGAGATGTTCACGAATGCAGGCTTTACCAACATTCAGGCAATAGACTCTGATCGGGCTCCCGGGCTGGATATACACGAAATGGGGGGCGTGCGAATGGGTAAAGACCCGAAGACTTCCCTGCTGAACAAGTGGAACCAGCTGCACGAGTGCAAGAACGTGTTCGTGACAGACGGTGCCTCAATGACCTCTACTTCTACACAGAACCCATCGCTTACTTACATGGCACTTACTGCCCGTGCAGTAGATTATGCTGTTAAGGAAATGAAGAAAATGAACCTGTAGTAGCACTAAATCAAAGTACCAGGTAAAGCAGAAAAGCCAGCGGTGTGTATCGCTGGCTTTCCTGTTTATCGGCGTGGGTATTTAGTCTGGCTCCTAGAAACCTGTCGTTTCAGCGGATCTAATAAATAGTTTAAGCCGTTTGTTTTGATTTCGAAGATGGTTGCGAGTTGCATTCCCAGTTTCCCCGGAGGGAAGCCTTCCCGGTAGAACCATTCGAGGTAGGAGACAGGAAGGTCACATAATACTGTATCCTTGTACTTGCCAAAAGGCATTTTAACCTTTACCAAATCAAGCAGGATGCTTGGGTCTGGTCGCGTAGAATCAGCCATACTTTTTTATTAATTGCTGAGTTAGAAGGTTTGGTAGTTAAGGCTTTGTCATTTCAACATGGTCGATACCATCCTCGTCATATACCTCGCCACTCTGTATAAAGCCAAACGCGTTATAGAACTTCTCGGCGTAAAGCTGCGCACCAATTTTGATGGGGCCGGTGCCGTATAAAGCATAGCATTCGGCTATGGCTATCTCCATCAACTGCTTCCCAACCCCTGTGCCTCTCACCTCCGGACTGGTTACTATCCTGCCTATCGACATTTCGTTGGGGTAAGACACCCCTGGTGGTACCAGGCGGGCATAAGCCACCAGTGTATGCTGGTTGTAGAGCAGTATGTGGTGGCACTTCTGATCTTTATTATCCTGATCCAGGAACACACAGTTTTGCTCTACCACAAACACATCACTTCTTAACCGAAGCATCTCATACATTTCATGCGGTGTAAGGGCGTCAAAACTTTTGCTAACTTTAGTAAGCGTCATTTTATTGGTAGATTATGAATTCTTATGTCTGCCTGATTTAAAACCTTTCTTAGTGGCTGCTGCGCAAATCTTTCAGTGGGCTATAGGACAAAGCTTATTTCAGGAGACAAAGGTAATTTAGTTTAAACTAAACCGGCCCCTCAATAAATAAATTTTGGTTGTGGCCTACAATGTATGATGCGGGAATAGGTATGGCAGCAAGGGTGTTGATAGGAAGTTATGTGCGAGATAACTATCCAAGTAAACTGCCCCTACTGCCACAGTATGAAGGTAGTCAAAAACGGCGTAAAGCGCACGGGCAGGCAGAACTTTCT
>NZ_BAAGXV010000085.1:0-98661 GCF_054779655.1 Pontibacter brevis | reverse complement strand
GCAGTAGGGGCAGTTTACCTGGATAGTTATCTCGCACATAACTTCCTATAAACACCCTTGCTGCCATACTTATTCCAACATCATACATTCTAGAACACAGCCAAAGAATGAAAACTATTATGAGGAAAAGGAGTGCCTTTGCTTCAGATAAGTGTGGCGACACCCCAAACAGTACTGTGGACGAAAAAGCAGCAGAAAACCTCAGCTTTGGGAACGTGTTCAGAGATTTCCTCTGGTCAGGCTGGAGAGCGGGTTAGTTGAAGTTAAATGGATAGGGTACTTCAGGCACCCGTCATCAGCACCCCACCATTAACATCAAACCAATAAACTGGTAGCAAAGCCAAAGAGCGAATCTTTCTAAACAACTTTCAACCAACCAAAACATGCCCTTTTGCAGCGGTTGCTACCAATGTTCTGCTATTACGCACACACAGCTCAGGAGCTGCATTTATAATGGAAATTAGTAGTTAATACAGCTTATTTACCAATTAAGTGCGGTTTGTTCAGTATTTGTGCTGAGGTATAGGTGCGGCAAATAAAAGAGAAGGGAGACCCGTTTTATCAGTTGTTACAGGATGAACGGGAACAGGGGCTTTGAGGTGAACATTCACCAGGAAAGGAAATCCAGAAGCTAAGTATTTGTAGGTAAAATACCTGGATAAACACGCAAACAATAGGAAGAGGGGTCACTTTGATGAAAGGCATAACGTACTCTAAAGTACAAATTAAAACACCCCATCAAGCTTACAGGAAGACTGGCAAAAGCTGATTTTTTATTTTGTAAGGCTAAAAGATTGCCATACCCGTTTGGGTGCTGAGGATGGCTTCTTTTAGCCTTTGCTTTTTTGACTGGACCTTAATTTTAAGAAGTTGTTCTTGCTGCAGTCACGTAAAAGTTTCTGTCTACTTCCAGTTTCGCTTTTTTTGGAGCGCCTTGTAACTCCTGCCATTCCGTGCTGGGTTCCAGCCATTGTTCCTTTCCATTAACTGTCACTTTCACAGGCATGTTGAAGTCTGCTACAGTGTTGTTCCAGCGGTACATCAGCTTATTTCCTTCCTGGCGATACTGAAGTTCAGGTACGCGCACACCCCGTAGGTATTGGTCAAAGAAGGGGCGAAGGTCACGGCCAGTGTTTTCGCTTAAGTAGTTTTCGATTTGGGCAGAGGTAACAGTCTGATGATAGAATTCTTTGTTCAGTCCACGCAGTATTCCCCGCCATTTTTCGTCGTTGTTTATTATCTGGCGCAGGGTGTGGAGCATATTCGCTCCCTTAAAATACATATCGCCGGACCCTTCATAGTTTACCCCATATATGCCGATAATTGGCCGGTCGTTTTGAATGTGCGCCCGCTGGCCAATAACATAATCTGCGGCAGCGTCTTTCCCATAGTGGTAATCCAGGAAAAGGTTTTCAGAGTAGGTCGTAAAGCTTTCATGAATCCACATGTCCGCGTTGTCTTTGTAGGTGATGTTGTTGGCAAACCACTCATGCCCGGACTCGTGTATGATGATATAGTCAAATTTTTTCCCCCAGCCGGTGCCGCTTAAGTCACGGCCAAGGTAACCGTTCTGATAGCCGTTTCCATACGTAACGGAGCTTTGGTGCTCCATGCCGAGGTAAGGGGCCTCCACCAGCTTATAGCTGTCTTCATAAAATGGGTAGGGGCCAAACCAGTGCTCGAAGGCCTTCAGCATCCGCGGCACGTCTTTGAACTGTTTTTTTGCCTTTTCAAGGTTACCACGGAGTACATAGTAGTCACAGTCCAGCACGCCTTTTTCACCCTGGTACTTCTCACAGAAATGAACGTAGTCGGCCACGTTCACATTCACGCCATAGTTATTGATGGGATTACTCACAAACCAGTGGAAGGTGCTGGTGCCGTCCGGGTGCTGTTCTACTTTGCGCAGGCGGCCGTTTGATACATCCATCAGGCCCTCCGGTACCTTTACGCTGATAAGCATGCTGTCGGGCTCGTCATACATATGGTCCTTGTTCGGCCACCACAGGCTGGCGCCGTCTCCCTGGTTGGAGTTTGCCACAAAAGGCCTGCCGTTTGCATCGTACTGCCAGGTGATGCCGCCACTCCACGGAGGGTTTTTGCTCACACGGGGCTTGCCTCCAAAATGCACCTCCACGCTTTTTACCTTTCCAGGCTCCTGCTGTTCCGCCAGTTTCACAAACCAGGCATTGCCGTCCCGCTGCAGCTGCAGCTCTTTTCCATTCTGTACTACTTTCTGAATGCGCATAGGAGGCTGCAGGTCTATCTGCATTTGCTGCTGAGGAGCCAGCACTTTATATTGTATCGTGTTCCTGCCACAGATGGTGCTGTCCGCAGGGTTCACTTCAACATCTAAGTGATAATAGGTTAGGTCCCACCAAGCCCTTTCGGGCGTAATGCTTCCGCGGAGGGTATCTTGCCGCGTAAACTCCGGCGTCTGTGCATTTGCCTGCACAGTGCCAAAGTATAAGCCTGTACCCAGCAGGAAACGGGTAAATGTAGTTGTTAATGTGTTCTTCTTCATCTAACAGATGTGCAGCCGTTTAAAGCCCGGTTTAAACCTACAGAAGCTTCTAAGGTGGTTTGACAAGAAGCTAAAGTAGCATTTTGCAAGGTTTATGCCAAACAGGACTGCAGCACGAGAGCATTACAGCGTGGCAGGATTGTTAGCGCGAATCAACAGACTCTCGCTATACTGCGGGGATTACGCTGATGAAAAAGTTACTGAAGCATGCAGGTGCGCTGCCAAACATACCAACGGTAACTGGCAGTAACCCCCAGGTTATACCAGGCGTACAGGGTGCTGTACAACCCTCATTCACATGTTTTGTTTTCTGTTTTCAATGGCTTAACATTTATCTGTTGAGCTTCTCTTTTGTTGGTTTATAGCGGCATGTGCCAGTTGTGTGGTGCGTAATTTTACCTTCCCTCATCAACTCTTCTATAATTTTATAGGTGTATTCCTTACTGAAGCCTATACTCAGGCCCAACTCTTCCTCATCAAGGTTCGCATGGTTGTGAGACAGGGCTTCCAGGAAGCGTTCTTTATGAACGATGTCTTCGGCTTTAGCATCCACTGCTTTCTCTGTCTCCGTTACTATTGTTTTTGTCTGTTTCATGATTCTCTCGTCTTAATTGTCTGATGTATTTGATGGATAACGCGACTGTTACATTCTGATATGCTGCTTCAGAAGTAACATTGGCGTTTGATGGACTGCATATGTCATAACCTGATGCGGCAGCTTGCCGACTTCGCGATGGAAGTAGCAACATTACTTTTCCGCCAGACCTTATCTGTTTACACGGTTGCCCCGAATGAATGTGCTGTAAAACCTGGTTCATGCAGTTGCTGCTGACATACATAGGAAGATAGCGGCAATGCTTCCAGAAATATCCTGAGGGTACAGTTAAAACTAGTTCGCCTGTAGTTTCATATGCAATACTTTTCTGTGTACCAGAATATTTGTTGACAGGTGTTTATACGTACGGAAGAGCGGTGTAAATACTTATGGCGACTGGTATTCCCGGGATCCGGGTGTTAACATGATGATATAGTAAGTGTATCCCCCTATTTTTTCAGTTGAACGAATATTTGTTATACAGAAAGAGCTTCTATCCGGAGGTATGGCAGGTGTTAGTTTGCGTAACTTGTTGATAATAAGAGGGGTTTTCAGGGGGCGGCGAATGTTCTATATCCTTTGCAGGTGTATGGCCGCGTCAGTTGTCCTGCCTATGCAGACAGTGGGAGATGATTAAGAATAGGTAATGAGGTGTGGGTGAAAAAATACCTACCTGCAGAAGTTATGTAGTACTGGTTAAAATGCAGTGTGCCCTGGAGAATTCTTCATAGCCTCCAATGTGCTGTAAATGCCCCGGCAAAAAAATCCCCTGAACTTTTGAGGCTTATACAGGCGCTAAAGTTCAGGGGATTTAAATCAATTTACTCAGGTTGCACCAAATCCTGGTAATCCGGGTGGCGCTTTATGTAAGCTCCCACTACCGGGCAGGAGGGGATAACCTGATAGTTCTGGGAGCGTGCGTAATCAAGCCCTGTCTTTACCAGCTGATCGGCTAAACCTTTGCCCCGGCTGCCTTCCGGCACAAATGTGTGGTCAAAGTCCATGATTCCACTTTCAGGATATGTATAAGTTAACTCTGCTTCATCTCCTTCAATTTCTGCATAAAAGCGCAAATCTTCCTCGTCGTGTATGATATCTAAACTCATATTCTTAAAAATTTTAAACCTCAGGTATATACGGGGCCTGCAGTGGGGTGTTATTTAATTCCCGCAGGTAGGGCTCGTTATAGGGAGGTTTATAATACCCTTTGTTCAGGCTGGCGGCTGTTTAGGCTTCTGCATCTTTTTGCAAAAAAAGATTTCACCCGGAGGGATAAAATGGCGCAGTTCGGTCTACTTCTTATGAAAGGATTCTGTTTCTGATGCTTGCCCGGAATGGTCATTCATGTTGCGATGGTGCACTGATGAAACGGGTCTAGCTCCAAACAGACTTTCAATGCTTTTTCTGCAGGAGAAACTTCTGCAGTTCTAAAACCTGTGCAGGAGCAAGAAAATTGAACCTTACATGTTTTTTCAACTGATTTTAATGTAGCTGTCTTCAAATAAAAGCCTATGCAATTTTCTACTTTCAAAAAATCATACCTCTTACTGGTTTTCTTTTTCTGCTGCTGCCTGCAGGCAGCAGGTCAGGTTGTCACTACGTCGCCCACTTTCCCGACGGCAGATGAGGAGGTGACGCTTACCTTTGATGTGTCGCAGGCTACCGATTCCCGAAAAGCGGGACTGTTAGGTTTAACAAGTGGCGTTTATCTGTGGTCTGGGGCCGGAACAACAGAAGACGGCGATGCTTTCGAATACCAGCCGGCAGGCCAAACCAACTGGACACAGCCATTCGAGCCGGGCAGGATGACTTACCTGGGCAACAACCGCTGGCAAATTACGCTGGTGCCCCGGGAGTATTTTGGTGTGCCGGACAATGTGCCTATCCGCCGGTTGGGGCTGCTGCTGAAAAATGCAAACGGGACCGCCCAGACAGAAGACCTGTTCGTTCGGATTTATCCTGATGAACTGACAGCGGCCTTCACAGCACCCACGCAGGAATTGCTTTTCACGCAGGCGAATACCATTCTACCCATAGAGGCGGCGGCATCCGCTTCTGCAAACCTGACACTGAAAGTTGACAACACAGTTGTAGCGACGGCTAACAACGAAGAAGAACTGAGCTATAACCTGAACACTGGTACACAGGCAGGCAGGCGCCGGATGGTTGTGCTGGAGGCTGCCACCGCCACAGAAACAGCAGCAGATACCTTTTACTATATTGTGGAGCCTGCCCCGGCAGTGGCGGCGCTCCCGGCAGGTGTGCAGGACGGTATCAATTATGTAAATGGCAACGAGGTGATTCTAACCCTTTTTGCCCCACAGAAAGAGTTTGTGTACGTGATAGGGGAGTTCAATAACTGGCTGCCCTCAGAAGACTACCTCATGAACCGCACGCCTGACGGCCAGCGCTACTGGCTCCGGCTAACCGACTTGCCGGCAGGCGAGGAAGTAGCGTTTCAGTACCTGGTGGATGGCGAAATTGCCGTGGCAGACCCGTACGCTGAAAAGATTTTGGACCCGAACAACGACAAGTACCTTACCGACGCCAATTACCCGGACCTGAAGCCTTACCCGAGCCGCGCCAACGGCATTGTGTCGGTGCTGCAGACAAACCAGCAGGCGTATAACTGGGAGGTAGAGAACTTCGAGCGCCCGGACGTGGAAAGTCTGGTGATATACGAATTGCTGGTGCGTGACTTTGTCGCCACCCGTAACTACCAGACCCTCATCGATACCCTTTCCTACCTCAAGCGCCTGAACGTAAACGCAGTTCAGCTGATGCCCATCATGGAGTTTTCCGGCAACGACTCCTGGGGCTACAATCCCACCTTCTTTTTTGCCCCTGACAAAGCCTATGGCACCGAAGAAGATTTAAAGGCCTTTATCGATGCGTGCCACAAAGCAGGTATTGCCGTTATCCTGGACATCGTCCTGAACCAGGCAGATTACGAAAACCCGTACGTGCGCCTGTACTGGGACGAGGCGAAAAGCCAGCCTGCTGCCAACAACCCTTTCTTCAACCAGCAGGCAACGCATCCTTTCAGCGTGTTCTACGACTTCAATCACGAAAGCCCAGCCACCAAGGCTTTTGTGGAGCGAGTGAACCGTTACTGGCTCGAAGAATACAACATAGATGGCTACCGCTTTGACCTCTCGAAAGGCTTTACGCAGCGAAACTCCGGCAATAATGTGGAGGCCTGGAGCGCCTACGATGCCAGCCGTGTTGCCATCTGGAAAGACATCTATACCGACATACGCGAGGTAGATCCGACTGCCTATGTCATCCTGGAGCACTTTGCCGTGAACCAGGAGGAAAAAGAGCTGGCGGAATTCGGCATGCTGTTCTGGGGAAATCTGAACCACGACTACCGTGAAGTTGCCAAAGGAAATAGCAGAAACCTGCATTGGATTTCTTACCAGGCGCGTGACTGGCAGGTGCCGCACGTGGTGGGTTATATCGAAAGCCACGACGAAGAGCGCCTGATGTATGATTTGCTGCAAAACGGCCGCTCTGCCGGCAACTACAACATCCGTAACCTGACCACGGCCTTGAACCGCGCCAAGCTGGCAGCGGCCTTCAGCCTCACGGTGCCCGGCCCTAAGATGATATGGCAATTCGGCGAGTTGGGCTACGATGTGTCTATTGAACAAAACGGCAGAACAGGAGCCAAGCCAATACGCTGGGAATACCAGGATGATCCGGAGCGGCAAAAGCTGTTCAACGTGTATGCGGAGCTCATCAAATTGAAAACAACACAGCCTGCCTTCGCGACAGATGATTTTGACGTGGCTTTAGACGGTATGGTGAAGCGCATCACCCTGAACGGCGAAGACATGACCGTGTTCCTCATCGGCAACTTTGACGTGCAGCGCCAGGAGCCAGTAGCAAACTTCCCGGCAACCGGCACCTGGTACGACTACTTTACCGGGGATGAGGTGAACGTGACCAACACCGCGGAAATTATTGCCCTGCAGCCAGGAGAGTTCAGGTTGCTCACAACAGCACCACTTCCTGCGCCGCCAGTCAACCTGCTGCCTTGGAACCAGCTCGTTTTGGATGCGGAAGAGGAATTAGCAGATGCCCGCTCGTTGGTGGTGTACCCGAATCCGGTACAGGAATCCACGCTTATCGAGCTGAACAGCACGTATCGTGGTGCGGTGACGCTGCAGGTGGTGGATGTGACAGGCCGCGTGCTCCGAACAGTCAAAAGCCAGAAAGCGCAGCAGACGCTCTGGCAGCCACTGCAGTTGCAGGGCTTAGCTGGCGGGCTGTACTATCTGCAGGTAGACCAGGGTGGCCAGAAAAGCACCCGTAAACTGGTGAAGCTGGCGCGGTAACTACTTGGGCTTTATTGCAGAGTATCATTAGCCAGGAAGTAAGGGAAGCTTTTGTACCTGCCCCTCCTCGGAGGAGTAGGGGCAATGCCATCAACTTAACAATATCGCTGCCGTTGTTGTGTGTTTTCACCAACAACTACTTGCTGGTCAAAAGACACAGCAAGGGCGTCGGGAGATTTTCGTGGCAAATATTTTCTTAAGTAGACGGCATTAGGGCTAGGAGTGGATTCTCTTTTACTGGTACTGGCACAAGTTTTCAAACTTGTGTCTGAAAATGATGCCGGGTTTGCAACCCAACTGGGCCGGAGGCTCATATATAACTCAAACTTGCGGGACGCGAGCGAGGGCAGTTTCAGAATAGGAGAGCCCTATCATGTTTTAAAGAATCTTGTGAGCCAGGATTCATTCACCCATGAGACTTAACATAGTAAATGCCCGGGAAGCTTTCCCGTTTATTTAGTTTTAGAACATACTTTACACATTACAAAGCACAATGAAAGATAATCGGTTCAGCATGAAGTTATGTTTGCTGCTCATGCTGCTGCTAACGGCTGGCACAGAAGTTTTCTCTCAAAACAGGGAGGGCGTTTACGTAGACAAGCAGGGGGTACTGCGGTGGCAGAAAGGAAACAAAGAGGCTGCTTTTTTCGGCGTCAACTATACGGTGCCCTTCGCATACGGCTACCGATCCCACAAAGCCCTGCATGCGGACCTGGAGAAAGCCATTGACCAGGATGTGTACCACTTCGCCCGTATGGGACTCGATGCTTTCCGGGTGCACGTCTGGGATACAGAGATTTCAGACTCAGTAGGAAATTTGCTGGAGAATGAACACCTGCGCCTGTTTGATTATCTGATTGCCAAACTCAAGGAGCGCAACATCAAGATACTGATCACACCCATCGCTTACTGGGGATCCGGTTACCCGGAGCCGGACGTGAAAACCGCCGGATTTTCCAGCATCTATAACAAACGGCAGGCGGTAACCGAAGAAGCAGCCTTTCTGGCACAGGAGCGCTACCTGCAGCAGTTCTTCCAGCACGTGAACCCCTACACCAAACGCACCTATCAGGATGACCCTGACATTATTGCAGCCGAGATAAACAACGAGCCACATCACTCCGGGCCAAAGGAAAGAGCAACGGAATTTGTAAACCGAATGGTGGCGGCCGTGCGCGGCACCGGCTGGACGAAACCTATCTTCTACAACATCAGCGAATCGCCCAGGTATGCCGATGCAGTGGCGAAGGCTAACATCGATGGCGTAAGCTTCCAGTGGTACCCGACTGGCTTGGTGGCTAACCGTACCCTCGCAGGCAATTACCTGCCGCACGTAGACCAGTACCGGATTCCGTTTGACACCATTCCGCAATTTGCCGGCAAGGCCCGCATGGTGTATGAGTTCGATGCCGGGGATATCCTGCAGTCCACGATGTACCCGGCCATGGCGCGCAGCTTCCGTGGTGCTGGTTTCCAGTGGGCCACCCAGTTTGCCTACGATCCACTGGCGACGGCCTATGGCAACACCGAATACCAGACGCACTACCTCAACCTCGCTTACACGCCTTCCAAAGCTATTTCCTACATGATTGCCTCGGAGGCCTTTCATAAACTGCCGCGGCTGAAGAACTACGGTACTTATCCTTTAGACACGGTGTTCGATGTGTTCCGGGTGAGCTACAAAGAAAGCCTGAGCGAGATGAATGCGCCGCAGAAGTTTTACCACTCCAACACCACCCGCACCAGGCCCGCCAATGTATCGAAGCTGACGCAGATTGCCGGTGTGGGCAGTTCGCCCGTTGTGCAATACAAGGGCACCGGGGCATATTTTCTGGACAAACTGGAGAACGGCGTGTGGCGCCTGGAGGTAATGCCGGATGCCATCCATGTGCGCGATCCCTTCGCCAAGGCATCGCCTCAGAAAATCGTGACCCGCATCCAGTGGCAGAACCACCCCATAGAAATCAGCCTGCCGGACCTGGGGGGAAACTTCAGCATTCAGGGGCAGAACCCAGGCAATACCTATACCGGCAACGCTCAAGACAAAAGCTTCCAAATTGGTCCTGGCACCTACCTGCTGACCAGGAGCGGCAGGAACAGCCGGAACGTAAAACGCGCAGCCTTAGGTGCTGTTGGCTTGAATGAGTTTGTGGCCCCGCTGCCTCTTACAAAGGAGGTATATGTGTCGCATGAGCCGCAGCAGGAAGTTTCTGCCGGTCAGTCTATCACCGTAAACGCTGAAGTAGTAGGTGCAGATACGGCTGCTGAAGTTAGCCTGGTGGCCAGCAGCCTGTCTGGTTCCTGGAAAACAGTTCCTATGCAACGGGTGACACCTTATACCTACCAGGCCAGCTTACCTGCCGACATGGTTACACCGGGGCTTATCCGGTACCGGATTATGGTGCAGACAAAGGAGGGGGAGTTCACCACCTTCCCGGGAGGCCACAAAGGCAACCCTTGGGCCTGGGATTATGTGGCGAACGACACCTGGCAAACATATGTAGCTTCCGAAAACGGAGCGCTGGAGTTGTTTAACCCGACGCAGGACCAGAACATTATGGTGTACCCGAACTTGTGGCGGCCCGAAGAGCGGCAGTTCCTGACCGGAGAGCGGCCAGGGCAGCTCAGACTCCGTTTGGCAGCCAAAGAGCTCACCGGCCATGACGTCATGGGCTGGCAGTTTTACTTTGGCGACAAAGTAAAAGGCCGGCAGGCTGAATTAGCCTCATTCGATAGACTGGTAATCAGAGCCCGCACCACCAACAGCGAGCCGGTGCAGGCGAAAGTGGCGCTGATAACAGATGATGCTTCGGCCTATGCTGCCACCATCACTTTAGATAATACTTTAAGAGAAATCGAAGTGCCTTTGAGCAGCCTCCAGGCTTCTTCTTTTATGTTATTGCCGAGACCATACCCGGGCTTCCATCCTTTTTGGTTTAAACCTGGCAAAGTGGAGCCTTTTAACCTGGGCCAGGCAGAAAAATTCGAGATAACCATAGGAGATGGGCTTTCTCCGGCAGAAAAAAGCAAACCTTACTCCTTTGAAGTAGAGAGTGTGTGGCTGAAGAAAGCAGGGCAGTAAGTATGAAAATCAATCAACTGCAAATGAATTCTATTTTTAAATACAGTGCCTATCTGATTTTCCTGTGTTGCCTGATGGCAGCCTGCCGGACACAACAAAAAAGCGCAGTACTTCAGCCGCCGGCGGTGCAGAATTTCAACGACGACTGGGAGTTCGTTCGGGACATCGATACCACCGATGCCGCTGCCCGATTATCAGGCAGTAGCCTGGGGCAGGTGGACTGGGAGCAGGTGTCGCTGCCGCATACGGCCCGCCTGGAGCCTATCGAAAAAACGGAACAGCAGTGGCAGGGAGATGCCTTTTACCGGAAAACCTTTCTGCTTCCGGCTTCTGACCAGGGCCGGCACATTGCGCTGAAGTTTGAGGCCGCCATGCAGGTGGCCGATGTGTACCTGAACGGGCAACATGTTTGCAAGCATCTGGGAGGCTATCTTCCGTTTTATGTGGACATTTCGGATGCCGTGAACTTCGGAATGGAAAACACGCTGCTCGTGAAGCTGAACAACGAAGACAATCCCGTGGTGCCGCCCGGCAAGCCGCTGGCCGACCTGGACTTTAACTACTACAGCGGCCTCTACCGCAACGTGTACCTCATCACAAAAGATAAACTGTATATCTCGGACCCCATTGACGCAAATCGTGTAGCGGGAGGCGGTATGCTGTTGCACTACAGCGCCGTTAGTCCGGAGCAGGCTACGCTGATGGTACAGACAGAGGTGAAAAACGACCACTCTAACTCCAGGCGCGCGCAGGTAAGGGTCGTGCTGAAAGACAGAGATGGAAACAGGGTAGCAGCGGCAATGTCAGACCCTGTGACAATACGAGCAGGTGCTTTTGGCACCTTCCGGCAGGAGCTTCAGATTCCGAACCCTAACCTATGGTCGCCGGATTCTCCTTACCTGTACAACCTGTCGGTGGAACTGGTGCAGGACGAGAAAGTGATAGACCATATGCCGCTTCGCACCGGAGTCAGGTCCTATCGTTTTGCAGCTGACGGATTTTACCTGAATGGGGAAAAGCTTTTCCTGCGCGGCACTAACCGGCATCAGGAGTACCCCTACGTGGGCTATGCCCTGTCAGACAATGCCCGCTACCGCGATGCCTACAAAATAAAGGAAGCCGGCTTTAACTTTATCCGGTCCTCCCACTACCCGCAGTCGCCTGCGTTTTTAGATGCGGCCGATGAACTGGGGCTGCTCGTAATGGATGCCATACCGGGCTGGCAGTTCTTTGGGAACGAAGCATTTCAGAACAACAGCATTAAGGACGTGCGCGACATGGTGCGACGCGACCGGAACCATGCCTCAGTGATAGCCTGGGAGGCTTCGCTGAACGAATCGGGCATGACGAAGGAGTTTATGGAGGCCACGCACCGGGCGGTGCACGAAGAACTGCCTTTCCCAAACACCTACACCAGCGGCTGGATAGATTATGCCTACGACATCTTTATACCTGCGCGCCAGCATGCCAAGGCTCCTGATTATTGGAACAAGTATGATAAACAGAAGCCCCTCTTTATAGCCGAGTACGGTGACTGGGAATATTACGCCCAGAATGCCGGCTTTAACCAGAAGGAGTATGCCGACCTGACGGAGGAGGCCCGTACGTCCCGGCAGCTGCGCGGCTTTGGCCAGCGGCGTCTGCTGCAGCAGGCACTCAATTACCAGGAGGCCCATAACAGCAACCTGCAGGGCCCGGCGGTGGGCGACGCCAACTGGCTCATGTACGACTACAAGCGCGGCTATGCCCCGGACATTGAGGCATCCGGCATCATGGACATCGTGCGCCTGCCCAAATTTGCCTACTACTTCTACCAAAGCCAGGCTGGCCCGAACCTGGAGCCGCAGGCGGAATTTGGCAAGCCGATGATTTTTATTGCCAATTACTGGAACGACCCCGAACTGAAGACAGTGAAAGTGTTCAGCAATGCAGACGAGGTGGAACTGCAGCTGAGCGGGAAAACAATAGCGCGCCAGAAACCTGACCAGGATAAATACTCGACACATCTGAACCATCCGCCCTTCACCTTCGAGGTGCCGCAGTACCAACCGGGCACCCTTACCGCCATTGGCTACATCAATGGGCAGCAGGTGGTGCAAACGCAGCAAAGCACAGCCGGAGCGCCAGCCAAACTGCGCCTGCAGACTGACATCAGCGGGAGGGAAGCAACAGCCGGTCAGAACGATGTGCTGTTTGTTTACGCCTACATCACCGATGCAAAGGGGAATACAGTACCGGATGCCTCGAACCAGGTGAGTTTCCAGGTAGACGGCGACGCAGAAATTGTGTACACAGATACCGTTGATGCAGAAGCCGGTATTGCAGCCATTTTTTTGAAAGTGGGCGATACACCAGGTGCTATCCGGGTAACCGCCAACAGCAGCGGCCTGGAAAGTGCTGCTACCACCGTGCAGGTGAGGCCAGCAGAATAAATTTAATAGCCCTGAAACGGCTATAGGATAAGAAGGAATAACGTAAGCATATAATACCGAAAGTAAATCATGAAAAAGCAGCACCTTTTACACCTAGCACTGGCAGCTTCTGTTGCCTTTGCCACTGGTTGTTCCTCGGCAGAGAATATCAGCCAGTCGCAGGCTGTAGCCACGGCGCAACAACCTGCGAACCAGAAAAAAGCAAGTAAATGGCCAAGAGGCGTCACCTATGAGATTTTCGTGCAATCGTTCTGCGACTCTGACAACGATGGCATCGGGGACATAAAGGGCATGACTTCCAAACTCGATTACCTTCAGGATTTGGGCGTGGAGGGTATCTGGCTGATGCCGATGAACCCCTCACCGTCTTACCACAAATACAATGTAACCGACTATTACGACATCCACCCGGACTACGGCACCCTGGAGGATTTTAAAACATTTATCAACGAAGCGCACGCGCGGGGCATCCATGTGGTGATGGACCTGGTGGTGAACCATTCCGGCAGCGATCATCCCTGGTTCCAGGAAGCGATAAAGAACCCGAACAGCCCCTACAGAGACTATTATGTATGGGCGCACAAAGATGATCCGCAGACACAGGCGGAAGGCAAGATTCTGGCCGGAGACTCGGACAATGTGAACAGGTGGCACAAGGTAGAAGGAAGCGACTCATTGTACTATGGCTATTTCTACGGCGGCATGCCCGACCTGAATTTCGACAGCCCCAGGCTGCGGGAAGAGATATACAAAATTGGCCGGTTCTGGCTTTCAGAAGTGGGCGTGGATGGCTTCCGCCTGGATGCTGCTCGCCATATTTTCCCGGACGACAGGCCGGAAGACAACCATGCATTCTGGGTTGAATTCAGGGAGGAGATGCGGAAGGTAAAAGAAGACGTGTACCTGGTAGGGGAGGTGTGGGCAGATGCTGCCACCGTTGCACCTTATATGAAGGGACTCCCGGCCCTGTTCAACTTCGACATGGGCTACGCTATCACCGATGCTGTGAACAAAGAAGATGCAGGAGAAGTGGTGGAAAACCACAAAAAGATAAGAGACTTTTACAGCACCGTGAACCCGGACTACGTAGACGCCACTTTCCTGACAAACCACGACCAGAACCGCATCATGAGCGCCGTGAATGGCAACAAGGACAAAGCTAAAATGGCGGCTGCCCTGCTCTTCACCCTGCCCGGTTCCCCTTACATGTACTATGGAGAGGAAATAGGCATGACAGGCAAAAAGCCGGATGAGCTGATTCGGGAACCTTTTATCTGGGACAGAAAAGAGGCGGATGATTGCCGCGCCACCTGGGTGGAGCCGGAGTACAGCACCGAGCAAACGGTAACCCCGGCTGCCGTGCAAATGCAGGACGAGAACTCGATGCTGAACCACTATAAGAAATTCATCCAGCTCAGAAACAACAGCAAAGCACTTACCTACGGCGAGTTGGAGCCGCTGGAGCTTGGGCCCAACAGCGTGAGTGCCTTCTTGCGGAAGCATGAAGACGAATCACTCCTGGTGCTGCACAACTTATCCGGCCAGGAGGTGTCTGTCAGTCTTCCTTCAAACTTACAGGATTACGATGACGTGCGCTTCCAAAGCAAGGCATCAACTAAAAGCAACAACACCCTGAAGCTGGCACCTTACAGCACCGTGGTTTTAGAAGAGTAGCGTCTGCCTGCACCGGTTTACGCTCTGTTTCAAAATTGTCACCTAACCCTTAACTCCCAATTCCGATGCCGTCAGCTTAAAATACAGTAGCTAATCTGTCATTTCGAACGCAGTGAGAAATCTGGGTTATTTCATTGCCCCGCAATATTTCAGATTTCTCACTGCGTTCGAAATGACATAAGTAATTTTTATTTGACGGCATTGCCCTTAACCCCTCCAAGGAGGGGCAGGTTTTCAGTATGAAATGTTCATTTGTGTAATGTAACGTAACTTGAGTTACATATGTAAAGCACCAATATGCTTGAGCATTTGCGTAAGCGCTGATAAAGTATTTTATTAGCTTTATCCGATATTCAGAATAATAAGCCCTGGCCACAGGAGACCAAGGGCGAAAGCAACAGGAAAATGATAAACGAAATATCTCAGAAATTCAGAGAACTATATAAGGAGGTGCCGACGGTTTTCCGCTCTCCGGGGCGGGTAAACCTGATTGGCGAACACACTGATTACAATAATGGCTTTGTGCTGCCGGCAGCCATCAACAAAGAAATTTTCTTTGCGCTTGCCCCTAACAACACCACTACGTTCCGGGTGCACTCCTTTAACCTGGGAGAGAGCGCCGAGTTTGATTTAACACAGGTGCAGCCATCTGATGTTAGCTGGGCGAACTACCTGCTGGGTGTGGTGGCGCAATTGCAGAAAGCAGATTATAAAGTACCAGGCTTTGACCTCGTATTTGGTGGTAATGTGCCGATTGGGGCGGGACTATCTTCCTCTGCTGCCGTGGAGTGTGGCATCGCTTTTGGCCTGAACGAAGTCTTTGATTTTGGCATCGATAAATTCACGCTCGTGAAAATGGCGCAGAAGGCGGAGCATGAATACGCCGGCGTCATGTGCGGGATCATGGACCAGTTCGCCAGCATGTTCGGAAAAGAGAACCATGCCATCAAACTGGACTGCCGCTCACTAGAGTATGAGTATTATAACCTCGCCATGCAGGATTACCGCATCGTGCTCTGCGACACACAGGTGAAGCACTCGCTGGCTTCTTCTGAGTATAACACGCGGCGCAAAGAGTGCGAGGCGGGTGTCGCGATTCTGCAGCAGTACTACCCGGAGGTGCAAAGCCTGCGCGATGCCAAGCTGGACATGCTGGCGCAGCACCAGCAGGAGTTTGACCCGGTGGTATACAGGCGCTGCACCTATGTGGTGAGCGAAAACAACAGGGTAGAGGCAGCCTGCGCCGACCTGGAGAAAGGCGACATGAAGTCTTTCGGCGACAGGATGTATGCCTCGCATGCCGGGCTGCAGCACGACTATGAAGTAAGCTGTCCGGAGCTGGATTTCCTGGTAGAGCAGGCGAGGGGTTCTGAGGCGGTGCTTGGCGCACGCATGATGGGCGGCGGCTTCGGTGGCTGTACTATCAACCTGGTGAAGGTAGAGGCGCTGGAAGATTTTGTGCAACAGATGGAAAAGGAGTACCAGGAGCAGTTTAATGTGCAGCTCAAAACGTACATAGCAGAGATTGTGGACGGAAGCAGCTTTGCAAAATAAATTTATTCCCAAAGCATAGCCCTGTCTATGGCTTTAGTATTTAACATTAGAAGACATGTCAGCTTTTGATTTAGCGGAGCATCCGCACCGTCGGTATAACCCGCTCAGCGGCGAGTGGGTACTGGTGTCACCTCACCGGGCCAAGCGGCCATGGCAGGGACAGCAGGAAAAAGTAAACAAAGAGGCCCGCCTGGAGTATGACCCTGCGTGCTACCTGTGCCCCACCAACGAGCGGGCCAGCGGTGAGCATAACCCGGATTACAAAACGACCTACGCCTTCGACAACGACTTCGGGGCACTACAGCCAGACACTCCCACCGGCTCCTTTACCAAAGGAGGACTGCTGCGGGCAGAAAGTGAGCGCGGCATTGCCAAAGTTATCTGCTTCTCCCCGCGCCACGACCTCACTTTGCCCGATATGGAGGTAGAAGACATCCGGAAAGTAGTAGACCTGTGGCAGCAGGAGTATGAGGAACTGGGCATGCTGGACTTTATCAACCACGTGCAGATATTCGAGAACAAGGGCGCGACCATGGGCTGCAGCAACCCGCACCCGCACGGCCAGATATGGGCGCAGAGTTCTGTTCCCGGTGGCCCGGCCAAAGAGACCCGGCACCAGGCTGAGTATTATGCGCAGCATCAGCGCAGCCTCCTGCAGGACTACCTGGCGATAGAACTCGAGGAGAAAACCCGCATTGTGTACCAGAACGAGCATTTTGTGGCGCTGGTGCCTTTCTGGGCGGTCTGGCCATTCGAAACCATGATTCTGCCCAGGCGCCACATGCAGCATATAGGCCAGATGAGTGATGCGGAAAAAGACGCTTTTGCCGATGCCATCAAGCGCCTGACGATGGTGTACGATAAGGTGTTCAATGTTTCTTTCCCTTATTCTTCCGGTATCCACCAGCGCCCAACCGATGGGCAGGAACACACAGGCTGGCACCTGCACATGCACTTCTTCCCGCCACTGCTCCGTTCCGCTTCGGTAAGGAAGTTTATGGTAGGTTACGAAATGATGGGCGACCCGCAGCGGGACATAACCCCGGAAGCCAGTGCAGAGCGGCTGAGGGACCTTGTGTAAGCATTACAGCTGTGGTAGATAAAAAACTAAAGGTGAAAAGCCATGTCGCTTTTCACCTTTAGTTTTTTATACTGTATAACAATCCTTTTGTCACAGTACCTCATTTTTTCTGATGTACCGGGTCAAACCACCCCTACCCTAAGACAAGGCCTCCCGGCCTGGAGAGCACAGGAAACAACTATGAAAAAAGTGGCTAATGAGTCGCTGGATAAGCTTGCTACGGCAGCTTAAGCAAAGATCAACAACGAAAACGTGCTATGATAGGAACTTTGGGAAAATGATGTCAGCCTGGAACAGACTGAAAGGAGCAAATTATTTACCGTCCCCGCAGTATCTCTATCATTAACTCAACATTATCAGTCTGTATCGCATCCGGAAATTTCTCCATTGAGGCGATTAAGCCGCTGCGGGATTTAACGCCGAAGAGCGTGACAAACAGGTTGCGTTGATGTGCTTCGCTTACCTGTGCCTTATTGATGAAATCAGTGTTGATGGTGATGCCTTCGAAATGATTTCTGGCGGCTACCTGGATACCCTGGTTGGCGTCCTGCGCGTAGAACGAGACGCGTACGGCTGCATCCTGTGCCTTCAGCTTTTGCAGCAGATACTCGGAGGTACTCTCCACCCGCGTCCATTCTTGTGCCCTGTATTTGCTGATTAAGGCGGCCACTGCAGCGGCGTATTCTTCTGGCTGTGGCACTGCATGAGGGTCGCAGTTGTTGGTTACTTTCAGGTCGATGAATACCTGGGGCTTTCTGGCGTAGGTGCTGGCTTTGACTAACACTGTTTCCAGCAGGATTAGCGGTTCTCTTACCCCCAGGTTGTTTCCCGCATGTAGGTTATACCGACAATTAAGAACTGCTTCAGCTGTTTGGTCCGAGATGCAGCCAAAGCAATCCGTCAGCGTTTCGAGTTGCTCGTCATGGTAGAGCACCAGCTGCCTGTCTGCCGTTAGCTGCGCATCCACTTCCACACCCTCCACATTGAGTCCATCTAAAGCCCTGCTCACCGAGCGCATGCTGTTGTGCGGGATGGGGTTGAAGTACGATTGAAAGCCGCTGCCACCGTGCCTGATTACCTGAATTCTGCCGTTATTCAGGTTGCTTACCTGGTCAAGGTCTGCCTTATCACAGCTGAAAAACAGGCAGAGCAGCGTGGGAAGCAACAGGCATTTGAGTTTATTCTTCATGCTGGAAGCGGTATGTTAGCCCTAGTTTCACCAGCATGTTCAGCCCATCCACCTTATAGCGCGCATCAAGCGCACCGTTGTAGAGAGACTCCCTGTAAGCACCGATGTTGATAGCATTGAATAGGGAGATGTGGGAGTTCAGGCTATAACTTAACCCGTAGCCCAGGCTGATTTCGTGAGTTATGCTGCGTTTGCTGCCGCAGTCTCCGGTTGGGCAGTATGGTTTCTGTATGAGGTTCTGATAATCTATGTTTATAAAGCTCTGCAGGCGTTTATTGGCGGAGGCAGTGGTGTAGTAGTACAAAGCCGAGGACACGCCCCAGGGGCCGGATGCAAGACGATATGTATCTGTAACAGAAAGCCTGGGTCCGGCAATCAACTCTAACTGCTTTAGTCTAAAGCTCACTCCGGCTGTTATACCAAGACCGGTATATGAAACACCGGAGTTAACAGAGGCACCAAAATCTATCCTTTTCTCTTCCTGTCGTTGCGCCTGCGCCAGGATGTCCATCGACAGGAAAGACAACATAAACAAGCAAATCAGTAGCAGGTAAGTTCTACGCATCTCATTACATGTAAAGCTGGTGCTCACTTCAGCAGCGCATTTTTCAGAATTATTACTTTCTGCGAATATAACAGTACCAATCACCAGGTTCAGCATTAAGGTGCCTGTTTTACTACAATACCAACGTTAACCATGATAGCGCTGCTATTGAATAGGCTATGCTATCCGATGCTTGTAAAGCGGGCAACTCTGCGACATGCAATACTAAAAGGTTACAGTTAGGTAATCGTGTTTCATTTTCTTAAAAATGATTATGAATTTTTTCTGAACACTGAAGAATATAAGCTGTTTAACTAAAGTGACAAGTCACTCACTTTAAACTATAGGTTTGTATTTGCGCTTTATTGTTCGGAATTTTACTTGCCGGAACAGCATTGTCTTTCCATAAATCTGGTCTTGAGTGGGTGCTAACATGCTTTTGGAACAGAAGATGTAACAGCAGGTAGTTGTTTACGTATCTTTCTTTCAGCCGCCCAAACCTCATCAACAACTTATTATATAGTTATCTAAGATATCCTGTATTTTCTTTGCAATGAACGAACCGGAGTTGTGGATTAATTTTAAAAATGGCAGCGAAGCCGATTTCACGCTCCTGTACAGGAAGTATGCGCCCATTATGTTCCGGTATGGCTCAAAGTTATCGAAAGACAGAGAGCTGCTAAAGGATGCTATCCAACAGGTGTTCTTTACCTTATGGAAAAGCAGGGAAAATATTGCCACGCCCCCTAGTATTGAAAATTACCTTTTAAAAGCAGTCCGATGCGAGGTTATCAAGAAGCTCACCCGGGGCATGACGCACGAGACCTTACCGGAAGAGTATAATTATGAGGCAATTGCTTCTTATGAGGCAGACCTGATTACCTTGCAGACCTCCGAAACCAGCCACGAGAGAATGAAAGCGGTGCTCGCAAAGCTGCCTCACCGCCAGCGGGAGGTTATTTTCCTGAAGTACTACTCTAACCTGAAATATGAGGAGATTGCTTCGGTGATGGGGATTGAGCAGCACTCTGTTTACAAACTCACTTACAAAGCCATTGATAAGCTGCAACAGCTGCTGGCAAAAGTCTGCGTCAGCCTTCTTACATTCTCTGCTTTAGCGGAGCAATTCCAAAACTTTTTGCACTAATCAGCTCATGTCCTCCCCAAACAAAGGTGGAGGCGGGTACATATGTTTATAGCTTTCCTGTAGATTAATTGGTTACTTTGTATGTTTAAGCACATCAAGGCTTGTCCATGCATTTAGAAATTAATATGAAGCTGTTTTCTGTTCTGTTGGTGCTTTTCCTGTATGCTTTGCCGGCTTTTCCAGCAGAAGATACAGACAATTTACTGCGTGAGTTAAGCCAAACCATCGAAAACAGAGAAACCTTCGACAGGGAAAAGAGGGAGCGGATAACCAAACTGAAACAGGCAATAGAAAATGAAGGTGATGCTTCCCTTGTGCAACAGTTTAACCTGTATAACAAGCTTTACCATGAGTACCGCTCCTTTAAATATGACTCTGCCTTTACCTATGCGCTGAAGCTTCAGAAGACTGCCAACCAGCTGCAGGACTCCACCAGAATTACCCAATCCAGGTTAAACCTGAGCTTTATCCTGCTCTCGTCGGGCATGTTTAAGGAAGCCTTTGATATGCTGGACTCCGTTAACGTGGCCAATCAGCCAGATAGTATCAGGATTGACTATTATGCGCAGAAGGCGAGGGGCTACTTTGATTTGGCCAGTTATAACCAGGATAGGTACTATGCCAGCCAATACAAGGAAGAAGGAGGCAGGTACATTGACTCTGCCATTGCGCTTGCAAGCCCGAACAGCCTGCAGTTTTACTCTTTAAGAGGCATGAAGCACGAGGCCGCAGGCAACTACAGCAAAGCCAAAGAGGACTTTCAGGTGATGCTGGAGAAGTTTAATCCTACTTACCACCAGTATGCCATGGCGGCTCACTCGCTGGGTAAAATCTACAGGGAGATGGGCGACACTGACCAGGCAATCGAGATGATGACGAGGGCTGCCATCGCAGACATCCAATCTTCAGTAAAAGAAGCTGTTGCCCTGATGAACCTGGCGGAGCTTTTGTACAAAAACGGGGATGAAAGCAGAGCCTACACTTACATTAAGCAGGCACTCGAAGATGCGGATTTTTATGGGGCCAAGCAGCGTAAAATTCAGGTGGCAGCTATATTGCCTGTAATAGAAGGGGAGCGACTGGAGACAGTAGAACGGCAACGCAGGACCTTGTTTCTGTATGCAGTTGCGGTCACTTTGCTTTCTGTGCTGGTGGTTGCGTTCGTATTTATCATATTCAGGCAGTTAAAGCAACTCAGGCAGGCGAAACAATCTGTAACGGAGGCAAACAAGAACCTGCAGGAAATGAACGATAAACTGCTGGAGGCAAACATCATTAAAGAAGAGTACATCGGCCACTCTTTTAATGTGTATTCAGAGTATATCAAGAAGCTGGAGAAGTTTAAAGAGGCGGTGGATACAAAATGGATGGCTAAAAAGTATGATGAGATACCTTATGTGATGAAGTCAATTAACCTGAAGAAGGAAAGGGAGGCGCTGTACACGAACTTTGACATGATCTTCATCCGGCTCTTTCCTGATTTTGTCACTGTTTTCAACTCCTACTTCCACGAGGAGGATAAAATTGTGCCGAAAAGCCGGGACTCACTTAATGTAGAACTGCGGATCTTTGCCTTGATTCGTATCGGCATAACCGACCATGAGCAGATAGCCCGGATTCTGGAGTACTCTGTGAGTACCATCTATAACTACAAGACCAAAGTGAAAAACAAGTCCATCCTTCCGAACGAGGAATTCGAGAAGAAGATAATGGAGATAAAACCCTTCTAGCCCAGTGAGCTGACGGACTCTTCTGTCACTCTTCTGAAAGGCTGGTATATACCCATAACCTAGTCTGCTTGCAGCGATGCAAACGTTAGCATTAAGCTATGGAATGTGCCATTAAACCGGCTACCATAGGTAGGGATTTTGTGCTCCTTTTCCTGCCGCACCCGGCACTTTTAATTTTAAGGTTAGCACTCACCGGTCACACTTGCTGTGTGCCAGTATCTGGGGTTTCTCTTCTGAAGCCCGCTGTTCTTGCTCCTCTTCAGGCACATAATTGCCTATATTTTACCTACTTTTTACGATAGCTTTATCGTATATATCTTTATGTGAATCAGGTAGTTAGTATCTGTAAAGTAGTATTATTTTCTACATTTTAGATGGGTGAATTGCTGTTGCTTATCATGTGATGCTTCTTTGTAAGTGAGTACTAACCCTTTGGTGTGTTTTTGCTCCCGTTTCCAGAGCAGGAGGATTGCCATAGACACAGGTAAAGCACAAAAGAAAATAAAGACGCGTCTTGGCTGGTAAACTTCAGGTAAAAAATTTGCGTGAGAAGGGGATAATTTAAGTACTGGCTGTCTATTACGGGTATGAAGCTTATTCCTGTTTAAAGAGAACGCAGATTTAGATGGAGTACCTGTACAATAGCGCAACAGACTTTGCCGCAGACGAAAATTTTATTCAGTGGGTGAAAGCACCTACGCCGGAAAGCAACCTGTTTTGGGAGAACTGGATGCAGCAGCATCCTTTCCAGCGGGAGTTGGTGCAGGAGGCCCGGCAACTCGTCTTGCTGCTGTCAGAAGAGGAGGATGAGCTGTACCAAGAGGAGGTAGATGCTGTCTGGCGGCATTTGAGCCACAAGATTACTACAGAGGCTTCCGGTAGATCGGGCGGCGCGAAAGTAGTAGCATTAAGTTTTTGGCAAAAACGTCGCTTGCTGGCAATTGCTGCGTCGGTAAGCACCCTGCTCCTGCTGTCCTTTTTCGTGCTGTACAACAGCCTGCAGGTAGACATGGTGGAATATGCAACTGTTTATGGTGAAAGACGCACCCTTCAGCTTCCTGATAGATCAATAGTTGTGCTGAATGCGAACTCCAGGATTTCATATGCCAGGGAGTGGCCTGTGAGTGAACCCCGCCTGGTAGAGCTTGAAGGGGAGGCTTTTTTTGAAGTCACACACAAACAAAACGACCAGAAATTTGTCGTGCGGACTACAGATGGCGTAGAAGTAGAAGTCTTGGGAACAGCGTTCGACGTGTCCAGCAGAGGGAGCAGGAACCGTGTGGTTTTAGCTTCCGGTAAAGTCCGCATTAACTATGAACAGGACAACAAGGAAAAACAACTGGTAATGGAACCTGGTGAGTTAGTGGAAATGGCAGGAAGCACAGCAGGGATTACCAGGAAAAACGTTCGGACGGAGCTTTACACCTCCTGGAAAGACAACAAAATAATATTTGATAACACCTCGCTGCAGGAGATAGCTACAATGCTGGAGGAGGTGTACGGTTACAAAGTTACGATGAAAGACAATAGTCTGGCAGAGATGAAACTGACAGCCCAGCTCGACGACAGGGGAGTTGAGCCTGTTCTGGCAACTGTGTCTGAAACATTGGGAGTTACAATTGAAAAGCAGAATCAGGAAATAACAATAAGTCTAACAAACAACTAAGTTCTATGCAAAATAAATACACAAGGCGGATTAAGGCTCTTGGCCTTTCCACTGCGTTATGCTGCTTAGCTATACCAGGAACTGCGCAAGGTCTGACTAACTCAGATATGCAGGTGGAACTGGCGGCTAACTATAGCAGAAATAAACCGAACTACGTCAATAAATCATTAACCGAAGCCCTCACGGATCTACGGAGCAAGTTCGGTATTCAGTTTTCTTTTAAAGCGGATGTGGCCCAACACATTCAGTTGCGCGTACCGGCATCTCTTGAGGGGGAATTGGATGCAGAAGCGCTCTTAAAGAAAATCCTGCTGCCGGCCGGCCTTACTTACAAAAAAACGAATGACATCTTCATCATTCAGAAGGCTGCAGCCAGTACTGCTCCTGCCGGAGCCAATAATTTCGCTCCGGTGCGCAAGGAGGCAGAGCGCGAGATGAAGCAGGCAGATGTAACGGTAACAGGCCGGGTGACCGATGAATCCGGTGTTGGTCTGCCCGGTGTAACCGTAGTAGTAAAAGGAACAACCCGGGGCACAGCAACAGGTGCTGATGGTAACTTTACCATTGCTGTTCCTAGCACAAACGCCACTTTGGTGTTCTCCTACATTGGCTATTCCACACAGGAAATTCAGGTGGGAAACCGCACCGCCATCAATGTTACCATGGGTGTAGATGCGAAGGCCCTGGAAGAGGTGGTGATAGTGGGCTATGGTACGCAGCGTAAGGAAGATCTGTCCGGGGCAGTGTCGTCCGTGGGCTCTGAGGATTTCCAGCGAGGCAATGTGACTACGCCTGAGCAGTTGATTACCGGTAAAGTAGCCGGTGTTCAGATTACATCGAATGGTGGTCAGCCTGGTTCAGGCAGCACCATCCGTATCCGGGGCGGTGCTTCCCTGAACGCCAGCAACGATCCCCTGATCGTGGTGGACGGTGTGCCGCTTTCCAGTAGTGGTATATCAGGGGCTAGCAATGCTTTGAGCTTGATTAACCCGAACGACATTGAGAGCATGACCATACTGAAAGATGCTTCAGCTACTGCTATTTATGGTTCAAGAGCCTCAAATGGTGTTGTGTTGATTACAACAAAGAAGGGGCAAAGCGGTAAACCAACGGTTAATTTCAACTCTCAGTTTATCACTTCTACTGTTACAAAGCAGGTAGATGTCCTGAACCCAGACGAGTTCCGTGCCTATGTAAATGAGAATGGCACAGAAGAGCAGAGAGCATTGTTAGGTACAGCCAACACCAACTGGCAGGATGAAATTTACCAGACAGCAATCGGTACTGATAACAACCTGAGTGTGTCCGGCGCATTTAAAAACATGCCTTACCGTGTTTCTGCAGGCTATTTAAACCAGGAAGGCGTGCTTCGCACTGATAAGTTTGAGCGTAAGTCTGCAGCGTTAAGCCTGACCCCATACTTTCTGGACGATCACCTGAAAGTGGATCTGAATGTAAAGGGCTCGATTACGAACACACGCTTTGCCAACCAGGGAGCCATCGGAGCAGCGGTTTCTTTTGATCCAACCCAGCCTGTACGTGCCAACAACCGGTTTGGCAACTACTTTGAATGGGTGACAGTTGATGACGAGGGACAGGTGCTTTTAAATCCGAACGCTCCGCGTAACCCGGTGGCTCTGCTCGAATTAAGAGATGACCGTTCCCAAGTTCAAAGAAGCTTTGGTAATGCACAAATCGATTATAAATTCCATTTCCTGCCTGACCTGCATGCGAATTTGAACTTAGGTTATGATGTAGCCAAAGGCGAAGGAACCATATTTGTTCCGGCTGCGGCTGCACAAAACTTTACTACCGGAGGTTTAAATAACCAGTACCAGCAGCGTGTCAACAATAGAGTGTTAGAGTTTTATTTTAACTACACGAAAGACCTGCCAGGTATACAAAGTAACATCAATGCTACTGCCGGGTATGGTTATTACAACAACAGAACTACAAACTATTTTTACCCAAGCTTCAATGCAGCCGGTGATACTATAGAAGGAACTACCCCTACTTTCCCGTTTGATATTCCGGAAAATACGTTAATTTCTTACTACGGGCGTATAATTTATACCTTCAAGGACAAGTATACTTTTACCGGTACTGTGCGTACTGACGGCTCCTCGAGGTTTGCGCCGGATGTTAGATGGGGTGTTTTCCCGTCCGCTTCTATTGCCTGGAGAGTAAACGAAGAGCCGTTCCTGAAATCCGTAGCGTCCCTTTCTGACCTGAAACTACGGGCTAGCTATGGTCTTACAGGGCAGCAGGAAGGCATTGCCAATTATTCCTATCTTCCTGTTTACGGCTTAAGTACCGAGGCCTCCCAGTACCAGTTGGGCAACCAGTTCTACCTGATGTATAGCCCCGCTGCGTATGATGCCAACATTAGATGGGAGCAGACAGCTGCCGCAAACATCGGGTTAGACTATGGTTTCTTTAACAACCGCATCAGCGGGTCTTTGGATATTTATCGCAGATACACAGAGAACCTACTGAACGTGATTTCTATTCCGGTTGGCTCTAACTTCAGCAACCAGATTCTTACGAACGTCGGAAACATTGAAAACAGGGGCTTAGAGTTCAGCATCAATGCCGTAGCGGTAGATAAAGAAGACCTGAACTGGAGCATTGGATTTAACCTTACTGCAAACAGGAACGAGATTACGAACCTGACTGCTTCAGAGGATCCTTCTTTTCCAGGTAACTTAACCGGCGGTATTGCAGGTGCAACCGGCCAGAGCATTCAGATCAACTCGGTTGGGTACCGTACCAGGTCTTTCTATGTGTACAAGCAGGTTTATGACGAGCGTGGTAACCCTATAGAAGGGCTGTACGCTGACCTGAACAACGATGGTGTCATCAATCAGAATGACCTTTACCGGTATCAGTCGCCAGACCCACAGGTTACGATAGGATTCAACACGCAGGTTGATTACAGAAAGTGGAACCTCAGTACTATCGTTCGCTCTTACCTGGGTAACTATATGTACAACAACATAGCCTCTAACCTGGGGGTAGAACGAAGTATTTTAAGCCCGATAGGTATCCTGGCTAACAGCAGCACCAGTTTCTTTGAAACAGGTTTCTTCAATAACCAATACCAGTCTGATTACTATATCGAGAATGCCTCTTTCCTGCGGATGGATAACCTGACGCTGGCTTATAATGCCGGTAGAGTGCTGAAGGCCGCTGATCTCCGCCTAAGCCTTACCTGCCAGAACGTATTCACGATTACGAACTATTCCGGTGTAGATCCGGAAATCAGCAGTGGTATTGACAATAACTTCTATCTGAGACCAAGAACCTATGTGTTAGGCCTGGGTCTGAGTTTCTAAACCATTCACATTTATACAGAAATGAAAAGATATTTTATAAATATAACCTGTATGTCAGCCCTACTGCTCGGCTGCCTTACATCCTGCCACGACGATTTGGATTTAACTCCAACAAATGCCACCACCTCCGCAATAGCTTACAATAGCCCTGAGGGTTATAAGCAAGTGCTGGCCAAAGTGTACGGAGCCTTTGCCTTAACAGGCAGTGGCGGGCCCGCCAGCTCCGATCTAGCTGGTATTGATGCCGGTACTTCTGACTTCCTGAGGCTATACTGGAACCACCAGGAACTGCCGACAGGAGAAGCCATCATAACCTGGAACGACCCGGGTTTGCAGGATTTCCATAACCTGAACTGGACGTCCAGCAATGTGATGACAACGGGTTTGTACAACCGTATCTTTTTCCAGATTACTATGGCGAATGAATTCATCAGAGAGTCTACTGATGAAAAGTTAAGTGAAAGAGGGATTTCAGGAGAGGCTGCAGAAAATATTCGCCATTACCGGGCAGAGGCACGTTTCCTGCGGGCTTATCAGTATTGGGTAGCCATGGATTTGTTTGGCAATCCGCCTTTCATCACTGAAAATGACCCTATCGGCAAGTACTTCCCGCCGCAGATTTCAAGAGCTGAATTATTTGATTATGTAGAATCAGAATTACTGGCGATTGAGCCCCTGATGGTTGCTCCGCGCCAAAACGAATACGGCCGTGCTGATCAGGCTGCTGTTTGGGCGCTGCTGGCTCGTTTGTACCTGAATGCGGAGGTATATACCGGTGAAGCCCGCTATACGGATGCTATTACGTACGCCAACAACGTGATAAATTCAGGCTATATGCTGGAGGAAAACTACCGTGAACTGTTCCTGGCCGACAATCATCTAAACAATTCAGAAACAATTCTGGCTATAAACTACGATGGCACAAGAACCCAGAATTATGGCGGAACTACTTATATAGTAAATGCAGCGGTAAATGCAGCCATGAATCCGGCTGCTTTTGGAATACCTGGCGGTGGCTGGGGTGGGGTACGCGCTACAGAGGAGCTTCCCTCGCTCTTCCCGACTACTACTGGCATTATTGATGAGCGCGCCATGTTCTATGGTGATAATTATGAAATAGAGAATGTTGCGGTATTTGATGAAGGTCCGAAAGTTACCAAATTCAAGAACATTACTTCTACCGGGGCAATCGCTCCCTCACCCGGAGGTACCTTCGTTTCTACAGATTTTCCGCTCTTTCGCTTAGCGGAAATGTACCTTGTGTATGCTGAGGCAGTACTACGTGGTGGTACTGGTGGAGACATGAACACAGCCATCAATTATATAAACACGCTGCGTGCCCGTGCTCATGACGGTACTTCTGGTAACGTTAATAGCATAAACCTTGATTTTATTCTGGAGGAAAGAGGCCGGGAATTGTATTGGGAAGCGCATCGCCGCACAGACCTTATTCGTTACGGAAGATTAACTTCTGGCGAGTATTTGTGGCCGTGGAAAGGCGGAGTGAAAGAAGGCAGAGGTGTTAGCGAAAATTACAGGCTGTATCCAATTCCGGCTACAGACATTATCGCGAATCCGAACCTAACCCAGAATAATGGTTACTAACCTTGTAATAAACCGAATTACAGGTTGTAAAATCGGGGAAGCAGTATTGTCATGCTTCCCCCTTTTATCCCCAATTTTAAAATATGATATATGAAGACTTGGATAAACAAAGTATTTCTTCTCACTTTATGCTCCCTGGCGCTGTTCTCCTGTGAGAAGGATGAAGACCGTGCCATTCTTAATGTAGGGGCAGGACCTACACTTACCACATCCACTACAGATGTAGTTTTAATGGAGGAGGAGGCAGCTGATAACGCGCTGACACTTTCATGGAGCGAGGCTGATTTTGGATACAGTGCGGCTGTAGACTATGCCGTTCAGATAGATACAGCAGGAAATGATTTTCAGCAGCCATACACGGTCCCTGTAGGAGATGAACTGCAGAGAACCTGGACGGTAGAGGAGCTAAACACCCTACTCACGAGGTTAGGGTACACACCGGAAGAAGCGCACGACCTGCCAATCCGTATCAGGGCCTCTGTTTCTGAAAGGGTAGACCCGGTACATTCTAATGTCACGACTGTGCGTGTTACACCGTATTCTACTTTTGTGGAGCCAGGCTATCTTTATGTGCCAGGTGCTTACCAGGGCTGGAACCCGGGCACTGCGCCAGCTCTCATATCAGTGGAGAATAACGGTATTTACACAGGCGTCATCAACTTTTCAGACGCTGAAGACTTGAACTTTAAATTTACTGCTGACAGAAGCTGGGATCTGAATTTTGGTATGGGAGCTACTGCCGGAACCCTGAGCGAAGAGGGTGCTAACTTGTCGGTACCTACCGCTGACCATTACAGAATTACGGCCAACCTGAACAATAACACCTGGTCTTTTGCCAGATACTCCTGGGGGGTAATTGGCAGCGCCACATCAACCGGATGGGATGCTGACCTGGATATGGAGTATGACTATGAAGAAAGAGTGTGGAAGCTTACAACAAATTTAACTCCGGGTGCTATTAAGTTCAGGCTCAACGATGACTGGGCTCTAAACTACGGCGACAGCGACACCAGCAACAACCTGTTAGATGAGGGAGGCACTGATATTGCCATTACAGAGGCCGGCACATATGAAATTGTGCTTGATTTGGAAGGCGAAGACGGCCCTAGCCATAGTGTTACCAGGCAGTAAAGTCTTATGATAAACCATGTAAAAAGCACCTGTGCAACTGAAAGCGCAGGTGCTTTTTTATAACAGCCAATCAGAAAAAAATGTACAGCATTGCATCAGGTGTAGGTCTGGAGCCGTGCGAATCACTACTGCAATAACCTTAGGGCAGCAGTCACCTGGGGAAACAACAAACAGCAGGAATAACTTGTAGTAAACAAGACATGCAGAAACGGATTATGAGCATTAACAAGAACCTATTACTATATTTCATTTTAATCACTTCATTTATAGGAAACTCCTGTGCCACTAACACTTCACCCAATACGAGTATGAACCAAAGCAACACGACTGAGGAAGAAGTAAAGGATAATAAGCTGATTATTTACCAGATGATGGTGCGCTTGTTTGGCAACAAGACGAGCACAAATAAAACGCATGGCTCGAAAGAGGAGAACGGTACCGGTAAGTTTAACGATGTCACAGACGAGGCCCTGCAGGAGCTGAAAAAGCTCGGGGTTTCGCATGTGTGGTATACGGGAGTACTGGAGCACGCCACCATGACCGATTATACAGCCTACGGCATTACGATGGATGACCCGGATGTGGTGAAGGGACGGGCAGGCTCGCCTTATGCGGTGAAAGATTATTATGACGTAGACCCGGACCTGGCGGTGGATGTACAGAACAGGATGGCAGAGTTTGAGGCTCTCGTAGAACGGACGCATGAGAACGGCTTAAAGGTGATCATTGACTTTATTCCAAACCATGTTGCCAGAACGTATATCTCCGATGCCAAACCGGCTGGTGTAAAGGGCTTTGGGGAAGATGATGATAAGACGAAAGCCTTCGATCCGAAAAACGACTTTTATTACCTGCCGGGCAGTTCTTTTGTTGTTCCGGAAGGTACTAACCCCGGGGGCGAAGCTTTCCAGCACCCTCTGAAAGACGGCCGGTTTGATGAAGATCCGCCCAAGGCAACGGGCAATAATGTTTTTTCTGCCAAGCCCAGCATCGATGACTGGTACGAAACCATCAAGCTTAACTATGGTGTAGATTACCAGAATGACAAAAAGACCTATTTTGAACCCATACCGCCGGTTTGGATAAAAATGCATGATATTCTCCGGTTTTGGGCCGGCAAGGATGTGGATGGCTTCCGTTGTGACGTGGCCGAAATGGTGCCCGTTGAGTTCTGGAACTGGGTGATTCCGCAGGTGAAGGAAATCAACCCGAACTTAATCTTTATTGCCGAAGCCTACGACCCAAAGGTGTACGAGGAGTACCTCACCGTCGGAAAGTTTGATTTTCTGTATGACAAAGTGGGCCTGTACGATGCTTTGAAACGCCTCATCCGGGATGAACCGAAGGGCCATGTCAATGACATCACAAAAATCTGGAGCCAGGAGAGCCGTGGTTTTTCGTCCCGAATGCTACGCTTCCTGGAAAACCACGATGAAGAACGTATTGCCTCCTCCGGATTTGCTCAGGACCCGTGGCGCGCAAAACCGGCCATGGTCCTCACGGCTACCCTTTCTTCGGGTCCGGTAATGATATACTTTGGCCAGGAAGTAGGAGAGCCCGGTGCAGGAGTAGAAGGCTTCAGTGGAGACGACAACCGCACCACCATCTTTGATTACTGGGGTGTGCCGGAGCATCAGAAATGGATGAACAACGGCCGCTTTGACGGTGGTGAATTAAGCGCTGATCAAAAAAAGCTCCGGTCATTTTACCAGACGCTTTTAAACTTCAGTGCACAGAACAGTGCTATCAGGGCCGGCAGGTTTTATGAGTTGAACAACCAGCCCGGCTTCAATCAAAAGCAATATGCTTACTTGCGCTCTAACGGGAAAGACCGGGTGCTCGTCATCGCCAACTTTGACCGCAACAAACCTCTGGAAACCAATATTAAATTGCCGCAGGATATAAGTGCAGCAATCGGATTAGCCGGAAGTAAATCCTTAACCTTCAAAAATGAATTAACTCAGGAAACCTTTCAGGTAAAGAATGCAGCTGATGCAATTCCTGTAAGAGTAGGGCCTTCTGATGCAGTGGTGCTGTCTTTTTAATCTGTATTGGAACAATGAAGAACAGCGGGAATTCTGTTTACACCTTCTTTTCTGACGGATCGGGTTAAACCATCGCTCATCGTTCAAAGAAAGGTGCCTGCTAATTTAGCTGCAAGAGCCTGTTGTGCTGTAGGTTGTACAAGCCGGAGATACTGCGTCTCCGGCTTGTTTTGTTTTATTACGTATGCCTCAACATAACATAGAGGGCGAAGCAGGGATAAAAACCATGAACAGTAAATTATAAAAAGATATGCTGAAGTTAGGAATGATAGGCCTGGGAGACATTGCGCAGAAAGCGTACCTGCCGGTTATTAGTCAGCGGGCCGATGTGGAGCTGCACCTGTACACCCGGAACCAGGAAAAGCTGGCGCACATCGGGCAGCAGTACCGGTACCAGCACCTGCACCAAAGCCTCGACGCGCTGCTGCACAGCGGTGTAAAAGGCGCTTTTGTTCATGGCGCCACCGACGCCCATTATGAACTGGTAGAGCAGTTGCTGCAGCATAACATCCATGTCTACGTCGATAAGCCGATTACCTACAACTATGCATCCAGCCAGGCTTTAACTGAACTGGCGGAGAGCAAAGGTTTGATACTGATGAGCGGCTTTAACAGGCGATATGCCCCGGCCTACCAGAAACTAAAAGAGGTGCAGGAGCCGAACATGGTTATCATGCAAAAGAACCGGCTAGCCTTGCCTGCGGAGGTACGCACCTTTATTTTCGATGATTTCATTCATGTAATAGACACCCTGCGCTACCTGTTTCCTTATTCTGTCGAACAGCTACGTGTAAATGGCCGAAGGGAGAAGGGGCTACTGCATCATGTAACGGTACAGTTCGTTTCCGCTGGTGCCACTGCCATCGGCATCATGAACCGGGACAGTGGCACAAATGAAGAGAAGGTGGAGGTGATGAGCGCCTCAGAGAAAAGAGTGGCCTATAATGTGTCTGATGTCGTGGTGCTGCAGGGAAAAGACGAAAAACGGCTGGGAAGCAGCGATTGGGAACCTACCTTACACAAGCGTGGATTTGAGCAGATAGTCGCTGATTTTATACAAGCAGTGGCATCGGGTACTTCTCCGGCAATAACAGCAAAAGATGCCCTGGCCACACATGAAATCTGTGAAAGAATAGTGGCAGAACTTTCTTAGAACTGCTGTTTAACGCAAGCAATGCAGTGTTTTCAAGGTTTTCACACATGGTGTAGCAGCATGGTAATGAGCCTTATGCTGTAGTGCTCGCTTCATACTTTGCTATTTCTTGTTGCCTGACCTGAATACTTGTGCTTTTTCTCCGTATAGGTTTATAATTCAGATTGATTTAACTACTAAAAATATGGAGAACAAAGTAGAATTATCGTCCCTTGTCTCGGTGCTTACCCAGTTACGCAAAGAAGGCTATAAAACTGACTTCAGGGTAACGGAAGACGGTGTGCTGTGCACCATGGACGGCAAGCAGCAGTTTACGCCGGACCAGGTGCGAATAGTGAACTTCTACCGGTTTGAAGGAGAAACCAACCCGGATGATATGGCAATCCTGTATGTGCTGGAAACCACCTCAGGTTTCAGGGGCACCATATCCGATTCTTATGGCCCTTATGCAGACGATACAGTGGAAGGCTTTTTGAAGCAGGTCACTGATATGGGAAAGAACCTGGACACCAGGATATAGCATTTGCTAATAGCTGATGGCAGAGAACTAAGCAGCTTTTGAATCTTCCCCTGAATCTTCCCCACAGCGCAGCAGTAAGTTTCCTTTTGGCAGCTACATAAGCAGCAAATTGCTGCCTGTGTAGCTGCTTTCTTACGCCCCTTTTGCAGGTAGTTCAGGAAAATGATGTAACTGCTGAAGTAGTAAAGTCTGCTATTCTTCTCCTTTCTGTCTAATTCCGGGTTTGTAAATCCTCTCCAGTATAACAGCAGCAGCCTTAATTCGTAGAATAGTGAAAGAATGGAAGGTTTTGCTTAGTACTTGTTCAGGTGCATTTCCATTAATTTTTAATCCTAAAAATGCAATGCTCACACCACAGGCACGTGAGACGATTGCAAACTGCAGCTTTATATGTCAAGTCACACAAGAATAGAACATATTGGAAAACCACGTGTCCTTATCATCGGGGGAGGCTTTGCTGGCATCCAACTGGCAAAGTCCCTGCGCGATGTTGATGTACAGGTGGTGTTGGTAGACAGGGAGAATTACCACACCTTTCAGCCGCTCCTCTACCAGGTGGCCACGGCCGGTGTAGAGGCGGATTCCATTATTCACCCTTTCCGGAAAATTTTCAGTGACCAGAAAAACTTCTACTTCCGGCTGGCTGATGTAGAGCATATAGACACAGCTAACCGCCTGGTGGAGACCTCTATTGGTCTTATTGAATACGATTACCTGGTGCTGGCTACAGGTGCCACCTCTAACTTTTTCGGAGATAAAGAGATGGAGGAGAAAGCCATCTCTATGAAGAGCCTGGATGATGCAGTCACGCTACGCAATACCATTCTGCAGAACTTTGAGAAGGCGCTGCAGGTGGACGACGAGGAGCAGGTAAACAGCCTGATGGACTATGTGATAGTGGGCGGTGGCCCGACAGGAGTGGAGCTGGCCGGAGCGCTGAGTGAGCTGCGGAAGCATGTGTTCCCCAAAGACTACAAAGAGCTGGACTTCTGCGAAATGGACATACACCTGGTGCAGAGCGGCCCTGCCTTACTGAAAGGCATGTCAGAAGAAGCGTCACGGGAAGCACTTAAGTACCTCGAAGACTTTGGCGTGAAGGTATGGCTGAACCGCCGCGTGAAATCCTACGACGGGTATACCGTGTACCTGGATTCTGGTGAGACGCTGATATCCCGCACCGTAATATGGGCGGCAGGCGTATCGGGTTCTCCTATCCGGGGCCTAAGGCCTGAGAGTATCCTGAAAGGGAACAGGCTGCTGGTAGATGTGCATAGCCGCGTGTCAGGCTATGATGACATTTTCGCCCTTGGCGATGTAGCCGCTATGGTAACAGAGGAGTATCCTTTCGGGCACCCCATGCTGGCACAGCCCGCCATGCAGCAGGGCGAGCAGCTGGGCAAGAACATTGCAAACATGTTGGCAGGTAAGCCACTGGAGGCTTTCAACTACGACGACAAAGGCGCTATGGCAACAGTAGGCCGTAACAGGGCCGTGGCTGACCTGAAGCTCTTTAAAAAGGAGTATAAAACCCAGGGCTTCTTTGCCTGGCTAATCTGGATGTTTATCCACCTGATATCAGTTATTGGTTTCCGTAACCGCCTTGTTGTATCCGTAAACTGGCTTTGGAGCTACTTTACCTACGATACCGGTAATCGCCTCATAGTAGGTAATAAACAAGTGAATATCCCGGTGGAGGAAACGATATCGCATAAGGCAGTGGTATAGCGTTGCTGAGAAGAAGCTTTTTGCTTGGGTAAGACTGTCTTAAATAAAGCTCCTGCCACGGCATTTGCTCGTTTTAAATTTGTCTGAGCTGCCATGGGTTCAGTTTATCCAACGGAAATTATTCTACTGTTTCATTTCTCTAGCTCTGTGCTCTCAAGGCGAGTGGCCCCGTCTTCGGGCATCGCTCTGTGTATTTGAAGCTGCCGGGGGTAGGGGCCCTCTACCGCTCTGCTCCGGCTGCCTCGCTACCGCTCAGCACCGCAACAAATACAAGGCGCTCAACCCGAAGACTGGAAACAGATTCACTTCGTGCTGGCTGGTTTTAGTAATAAAGATAAGTAAAGCCTTAACAATGGAAAAGGCTTTAGGCGACCTGCAAAAAACAGATTCCCCGCCTTGGACAAGGAGGGGGAAGGGGTGGTTGGACCCGGTAAAGCAGAAAGTATGGTGGTACTTAATTAGCTTAACGAGTCTTGGGATGAGTCTGGGCAAAGAACAAGAGCGGCCTGCTCAACTAAATGAACAGGCCGCTCTTGTTTTATAAGCTGCGTCTCTTAAAACGGATAATCTCTTGGCTCATCCTGGTAACTGATCCACTGGAGGGTAGTAAGTTCTTCCAGAATCCACTGGCCTCCAAAACGGCCTACCCCGGAATCTTTTTCTCCTCCGAAAGGAGTATTCATCTCATCGTTGACAGACTGGTCGTTGATGTGCACCATGCCTGCTTCTATCTGCTTGGCCAGGCGGATACCCTTTTGCAGGTCTTTGGTATGGATGGCTGAACTTAGACCGAACTGGGTGGCATTGGCCAGGCGTATCCCTTCCTGCTCGTCTTTGAAAGTTGTCAGGCCAACCACTGGCCCGAAGATTTCTTCCTGGAACACCGGGTTGTCTTCCGTTACACCGGAGAGTACTGTAGGTTGCACTACGTTGCCTTCTGCCTCACCGCCTGTTTCAACCTTAGCACCAGCCTGCACAGCCCTGTCAACAAGGTCCAGCACACGCTTTACGGACTTGTTGTCAATCAGCGGTCCTATAATGGTTTCCTTATCGGTCGGATCACCGTAAGGCAGGGATTTAGCCCGCTCTACAAACCGGTTCTTAAACTCATCATAAATCTTTTCATGCACCATAATCCGGTTCGTGGACATGCATATCTGCCCCTGGTGCATGTAGCGTCCAAAAATAGCAGCATCTACCGCACGTTCTACATCAGCATCCTCCAATACAACCAACGGGTTGTTGCCTCCTAACTCCAAAGCCAGTTTCTTTAAACCTTCCCCGCCTATGCGGCCAATTCCCTTTCCAACAGGAGTGGAGCCGGTAAAGGATATCAGGCTGGAGACGGGGTGACCGGTAAAATAGTCGCCAATGATGCTTGATTTACCAACTACCACGCTGATAACTCCTTTGGGCACACCTGCTTCCTCAAAAAGCTTGGCGATGAGCGTACCCCCTGTAACCGGGGACTGAGAAGCTGGCTTCATGACCACTGCATTTCCAACTGCCAAAGCAGGGGCGACGGTACGCATCGACAGGTACAGCGGGAAGTTCCAGGGACTGATCATGGCCACAACACCCAGTGCTTTCCTGTAGACAAGGCTTTGCTTGCCCGGTGTAAAGGAGGGGATGGTGTAGCCGTGCATCCACATCGGGAAGGAAGCAGACTCTATCAGCATTTGGTATGTTTGCTTGAATTCGACTTCTGCCTTCAGGTATGTGCCGCCTACCTCTTTTGTCAGCCAGTCCATGACCTCGTCTTTGCGCTCCTGCAACAAGTTCGCTGCCTTCAGTAACACCTTTTGCCTCTCCGTTGGTGGCGATACGCTCCATGACTTGGAGGCTTCTTTGGCAGTGTTGAAGGCCCTGTCTACATCTTCGGTACTCGCTCCTTTAAATATATTGATGACAGACTCATCATAAGGATTTAGATTTTCTATTTCATGGCCTTCTGTGCCGTCTGTCCATTCTCCGTTGATAAACTGCTTGTTTAAATCTTTGTATGCTTCCATAGGTATATGTGGTGTTACTTAAGTGTTTCTACCTAAGTTTACAGCCGAAGCAGCCTGATTGTTTAGATTATCTCTTTTGCTGCTCCTGCTCCATACTGCCTAACTCAGCTGATCTGTTGCTTGCTTGCGGTGCTGTATAATCCGGAAACTTTCCACCAATTTAACCGCCTCGGGTATGTTTTCGGCGAAAAGTGTGATAAAGGCTCCTTCCGGGGCATATTCCAGGGCGTAGGCAAGCGCCCGTGTTTCCTGGTCAATTTCTTTAGGCTCCAGCTCCGGCTTCACCGAAAAGATGCCCTCTTTCAGCAGGTTATTTATCTCCTTGCCATTGCGGCCACGCAGGTCCGAATCCTGCCTGATAATAATTTCATCAAACACGGAGGCGGCAAGTCTGCCGACATCGCGTGTGTCTTCGTCGCGCCTGTCGCCTATACCCGCTACAATACCAATTTTGGGATGCGCCTCCACACTCTTGATAAAGTCGCCAATGGCTTGCATGCCGGCGGCATTGTGGGCATAGTCAATCAGTACCTCGCACTTTGGCAGGCGGAACAGGTTCATGCGACCCGGTGTGGTTTCAGCGGATGGAATGAAGGTACGTAAGGCTGTCTTTATCTCGCTTATCTCGAGATGGGAGATATAACCCGCCAGTGTGGCTGCCAAAACGTTCTGAATGTTGAACTTAGCCTTCCCTCCAAAGGTAAGGGGGATATCAGCCACACGGTCTACCCGTATCTTGTAGGTGTTTTTAAAGATAGAAACGTAGCCATCCTCAAACACCGCTGCCAGTCCTCCCTTCGATATGTGTTCTTTGATGCGGAAGTTTTCCTCATTCATACTAAACAGGGCTATCTTACATCGTAAACCGGCAGCCATGTTGTAAACCAAATCATCATCGGCATTCAACACGGCATAACCGTCTGCACAAACCGTTTTGGGGATAACAGCTTTCACATTGGCCATATCCTCCACTGTATTGATGTCGTTCAGCCCGAGGTGGTCTTCTGACACGTTGGTTACGATGCCGATGTCGCACTGCGTAAAGGCGAGGCCCGAACGCAGCAGACCACCCCGTGCGCACTCCAGAACAGCATAATTCACAGTTGGGTCTTTCAGCACAAACTCACTACTGAAGGAGCCGGTGGTGTCGCCTTTTATGATCTTTCTGTCCTGTATATAAATGCCGTCTGTTGAGGTAAAGCCTACTTTATAGCCCTTAAACTTGAGCATGTGCGCTACCAGGCGGGAGGTGGTGGTTTTGCCGTTGGTACCGGTAATGGCCACTATCGGGATGCGGGAAGGGCAGCCGTACGGGAACAACATATTAATGATTGGGTCTGCTACGTTGCGTGGCAGGCCTTCGGTGGGGGAGATGTGCATGCGCAAACCGGGGGCAGCATTCACCTCTATCACAGCACCTCTTGTCTCTGGAAGCGGTATGGCAATGTCAGCGGTCATCACATCGATACCGCAGATGTCCAGGCCAATGATACCAGCTATCCGCTCTGCCATCAGCACATTGTAGGGGTGCACAATATCCGTAACATCGGTGGCAGTACCGCCAGTACTTAAGTTAGCGGTATTCTTCAGGTACAGTGTCTCCCCGGCAGGCAGCACCGACTGCAATGTCAGCCCTTTCTCCCGCAGGATGCCCCTTGTTATTTTATCAATCTTGATGTGTGTCAGTGCCTTCTCGTGTCCCACGCCCCGTCGCGGATCTTTGTTTACAACGTTCACGAGCTGCCTGATAGTAGAATGCCCGTCTCCAACTACCATAGCTGGTGTGCGCTTTGCCGCCGCTATGAACTTGCCGTCAATCACGAGCAGACGGTAATCGAACCCCTGTATAAACTGTTCTACCATTACCGCATTTGAAAAGCGTTTTGCCTCAGCAAGTCCTTTCAACGACTCTTTCCAATTCTGAATGTTAATGCTAGCCCCTTTGCCCTGGTTGCCATCCAGTGGTTTCGTCACAATAGGGTATCCAAGTTCCTCTACAGCCTCCTCCAGTTCAGCAGCATCATATACAATATGGCCTTTTGGCACTGGAATGCCGGCTTCGTCTAATATGAGTTTCGTAGTGTTTTTGTCTCCGGCGCTTTCCACCGCAAAAAAGGAGGTTTTGTTTGACATAGCAGCCTGAATGCGTTTCTGATGCACGCCGTAGCCCAACTGGATGTGTCCGCTTTTCTTGTTCTGAATGTAGGGGATATTGCGTGACACGGCCTCCTGAATGATGGCCTCCGTGCTGGGCCCGAAGTATTCGTCTTCCCGTATCTGGTGCAGCTTGGCTATGTCCTGTATGATGTTTACTCTTTCTCCCTTCGCAAGAGAGTCAGTAATGCGTACAGCTGCTTCGGCTGCATACTCCCCGGCACGCTCCTGCTGATAGGAGAATATGACCCACTCCATGCCCGGAGCAGATGCCGCGTAGCGTCTGCCGTACCCGCATTCCATACCCGCCATTGTCTGGAGTTCGAGTGCAATATGCTGTACTACTTTACTAAAGGTAGTGCCCTCCCGCACCAACCGGAAAAAACCGCCCTCTATGCCTACGGAAGAACGGTGCTTGTACATGCCGGGGAAAAGCTTTTCGAGTTTTTGCGCCAGGTTTTGTACTTCATTTGTCAGGGTGTCCTGCAGGTCCTCCAGGTCCAGTTTCAGAACAATGATCTTCGGATGCTTGATGGACCAGTAGTTAGGGCCACGCATGATTTTAAGCTCTGCTATTTTCATACAGTAAGTGGGAAGTGCTTCTTAAACAGCAATATGAATGTTTAAGTACAATGCCATATAAGATTTGGTAGGATGTGTTATAGCTTAGTAAAAGTACTTATACGTTGCAGGAGGCGGTATGGCAGTAGTTATGGGTCTAAAAAGTGCCCGCTCACTTAAAATAAGTATAAACAGCAGAAAGCGTTTATGTACGTATTTTTTATGCTAATCTAGCTGTGTTGTATTTTCTTCTCACCTTTTGGCTGTCGCTTCTTTCTACAATTAGCTCTAGTAAGATTTATCATTTAATATTGACTCTGTTGTACCTTTAGTAAGCATCACTGAAAGTGGCAAGTGAAAACCTTATTGTTTAAGATACTGTGTTATAGGTATATAATAATACAATGATAGTTGTTAGGAGCATATTTCTGCTCTTACTATATTGTTCAGAGATAGCACTATGAAACCAAGGCTGAGGCTTAGTCTTCTCCATTCATATTGCAGATAATTGTGCTTTTGTGATTGAACTTATTAGCAAAAAAATGAAAGGGCCTGAATTTCTAAAATATATAATCCCAGTATTAACAATTTTGCAAGCTAATGGAGGTGCTGGAGATTCATCTGATGTAATTGATCAGGTAATTGAAAAATTAGGCATAACAGAGTCAGAACTAGAGGAAACAACATCTAATGGTCAGTCACGAATACGGAATCAGATTCAGTGGGCAAGGTTCTATCTGTTCAAAGCTGGTTTGATTGACAATGCCCAAAGAGGTATTTGGCGATTAACCAATGAAGGGCTTGAATCAAAATTAACAGAAGACGGGGTTTACAAATTGTTCAAAAAAGTTCAGGAGAGCGTTAAGAAATCTGCTGAGCCATCCCCTAAAAAAAGCGAACCTAAATTTGAAAGTATTCCAACTGAGGATGAAGAGCATACTGTTGGCCTGATACATTTAATTCAGAGTTTATCAGCATCCGGTTTTGAAAAACTTTGTAAAAGGTTATTGACAGAAATTGGAATAAATGAGATTATTATAACTGGAGGATCAGGAGATCAAGGTATTGACGGTAAAGGTGTGGTAAAACTTAATGATGTTGTAAGCCTAAACATTATTTTCCAGTGTAAACGTTACAAGGAAACCGTTTCGCCCCATCACGTAAGAGATTTTAGAGGGGCAATGCAGGGGAGAGGAGAAAAAGGGCTCATTATCACAACCGGAAGGTTTACAAAAGAAGCCAAGTCAGAAGCTACTAGAGATGGAGTTACACCTATTGAACTTATAGATGGTAATAGGTTAGTTGAATTATTTGAAAAATACCGACTTGGGCTTAAGCCTGTAACAGTATTTGAAATCGATCAGGACTTTTTTAAAAGCTTTAATTAGTTTACGCAACAAACAAGAAACTGCTTTAAGTGAACGAGTACTTTATGTATAGCATTAGTGAGGGTTTGAGCTCGTGTTTATAGATGTTTTAGACACAGAAAAGCCGCTCTGTCAGAAGACAAAGCGGCTTTTCTATTGTTATTATTTATGGAAACAGGTCCTTAGCTGTTCAGCACCAGCTTGGAAAGTTCTTTGGATGGCAGCTCAGAGGCACCCATCAGGTGCATGTCGATGGCACGGGCGGCTTCCCGACCGTCGGAAATGGCCCACACCACCAGCGACTGACCACGGTAAGCGTCTCCGGCGGCGAAGATACCCGGCACGTTGGTTTGCCAGTTCTGTAGCTTAAAGTTTCCCCGCTGGTCTGTTTCAATATCTAAACTTGCTTTAAAGGCATCATGCATCGGGCGCTCGTAGCCGATAGCAATCAGGCCCAGGTCGCAAGGCAGTATTTTTTCGCTTCCCGCTTTCTCTGTGTACTCCCGGCCATTCTTCCATTCCAGTTCCACCACCTTCAGGCCTGTGACATGACCTGTCTCGTCACCGATAAACTCTTTGGTGAGCCAGCCCCAGCTGCGTTCGCAACCTTCCTCATGCGAGCTGGAGGAGGTGTAGGTCATCGGCGTCTCCGGCCACGGGTTATCTGGCGTCCGGACTGTAGAAGGCATGGTGCGATACTGTAGCTGGCTAACAGACTTTGCAAACTGCCGGTTAGCCGTTCCTACGCAGTCAGAGCCGGTGTCGCCACCGCCAACCACGAGCACGTGCTTATCGCGGGCGTACAGGTCTTTGTCTGCCGGTATGTCCTCACCAGCCACTCTGCGGTTATGCAGGGTGAGGTAGTCCATTGCAAAGTGAATGCCTTTCAGATGGTTACCCGGAATGTTCAGCGGTCTTGGCTTGGTAGAGCCAATGGCAAGCAGAATGGCATCATACTTCCGGTGCAGTTTTTTGAGGCTGATGTCTTTTCCTACTTCCACACCTAAATGGAAGCGGACACCTTCTTCCTCCAGCACAGCCAGGCGTCGGTCTATCGTCCACTTCTCCAGCTTAAAATCCGGAATACCATAGCGCAATAGTCCGCCTGCCTTATCGTCTTTGTCATAAACATCCACTTTATGGCCTGCCTGGTTCAATTGGGCTGCGGCAGCCAGGCCGGCAGGACCAGAACCGATAACGGCTACTTTCTTGCCTGTCCGGCGCACAGGTGGCTGTGCCTTTACCAGCCCCAGCTCAAACGACTTCTCGGCAATGGCTTTCTCGATGTGCTCAATGGCTACAGCTGGCTTGTTGATAGACAACACGCAGCTGGACTCGCAGGGAGCAGGGCAGATGCGGCCCGTGAATTCAGGAAAGTTGTTGGTGCTGTACAGAATCTGCGCGGCACGTTCCCACTCGCCTTCGTACACCGCATCGTTGAAGTCCGGAATCAGGTTACCCAGGGGGCAGCCGTTGTGGCAGAAAGGCACACCGCAGTCCATGCAGCGGGCAGCCTGTATCTTTGTCTTTTCCTCCGGGAATTCAGTGTATATTTCGTTTGAGTCGTTTATTCTTTGTTTCGGGTCGCGTGCTTGTGGCAGCTCCCGGTTATATTTTAAAAATCCTTCTGCGTGTCCCATCAGGCTACTTCTTTTATCATTTCACTTTCTTTTACTTTCAAGGCTTTCTTCAGGTCGTGTGGCATCACCTTGTGGAAGAACTTCTGGTGTGCGTGCCAGCCTTGCAGGAGCTCATCTGCCAGCACACTGCCAGTATAGGAAGCATGCTCCCGCAGCTTTTGCTCTATCCAGGCCAGGTCTTCGGCATTCGGCTGCTCCAGGTCCACCATGTCGAGGTTACATTGATCCGGGAAGGCATTGGCAGGGTCATAAACAAAGGCCATACCGCCGCTCATACCGGCTGCAAAGTTTTTACCTACTGAGCCTAGTACCAGTACTTTACCTCCTGTCATGTACTCGCAGCCGTGGTCGCCAATACCTTCCACTACAGCCTCTACTCCAGAGTTACGCACGCAGAAGCGCTCACCAGCCATACCGTTGATATAGGCGGTTCCGGAAGTGGCACCATACAAGGCCACATTGCCGGTAATGATGTGCTCATGCGGCAGGTAGGTAGTGCCTTCAAACGGCTGCAGAATCAGCTTACCACCAGAAAGGCCTTTGCCCAGGTAGTCATTGGCTTCCCCAACCAGCTTGAAGGTGAGGCCAGGTGCCAGGAAGGCACCGAACGTTTGTCCGGCAGAACCATGGAAGGTCGCCTTGAAGCTGTCTGCCGGCAGGCCTGCTTTCCCGTGCTCCAGGGAAACCTCGTAGGATAGCATAGCGCCTACCGAGCGGTCCACGTTAATGATGCGGTGTTCTACCTCTGTTTTACCTTTCTTGTAATCACGGATAAGTTTTCTGTCCAGTATCTGCTCAATATCATGCACCTGGTGAATCTGGTTGTAGATACCTACGTTGTTCGGTACTAATTCCTGGTGCAGGATAGGGGCGAAGTTGAGGTTCTTCAGTTTCCAGTGGTTCAGGTCGTTTCTTACTTTCAGTACCTGGCTCTGGCCCACCATCTCGTTGATAGTGCGGAAACCAAGTGAGGCCATTATCTGCCGTAGTTCCTCAGCCATAAACTGGAACAGGTTCACTACATACTCCGGCTCACCTGTAAAGAGCTGGCGCAACTCCGGGTTTTGCGTGGCAATACCTACAGGGCAGGTGTTCAGGTGGCACTTGCGCATCATAATGCAGCCTTCGGCAATCAGGGCGGCGGTGGCCACACCATATTCCTCGGCTCCTAGCAGGGTTGCAACGGCCAGATCATAACCTGTCATCAGCTTTCCGTCTGTCTGCAGCACCACACGGCTGCGCAGGTTGTTTTTCACCAGTGTCTGGTGCGCTTCTGCCAAGCCAATTTCCCATGGCAAGCCGGCGTGGCGGATAGAGCTCAGCGGGCTGGCCCCTGTACCACCGTCGGCACCGGAAATCATAATGGCATCTGCTTTTGCCTTGGCCACACCGGCCGCAATCGTACCCACACCGGCCTCTGCTACCAGCTTCACATTGATTCTGGCGTTCGGGTTAGCGTTTTTCAGGTCGTATATCAGCTGCTTCAGGTCCTCGATAGAGTAGATGTCGTGGTGTGGCGGTGGCGAAATAAGGCCTACGCCCGGTGTGGAGTGACGTACGCGGGCAATCCAGCCATCTACTTTGTGGCCTGGCAGCTGCCCGCCTTCTCCTGGCTTGGCACCTTGAGCAATCTTTATCTGTATCTCATCGGCGTTGGCCAGATAATGGCTGGTCACGCCGAAACGGCCTGATGCTACCTGCTTGATAGCAGAACGCTCTGAGTCGCCGTTTGGCTTTATCACATAGCGAGCTTCGTCTTCGCCGCCTTCACCGCTATTGCTCTTGCCTCCGATGCGGTTCATGGCAATGGCGAGGGTGGCATGCGCTTCATGTGAGAGCGACCCAAAGGACATGGCACCTGTGGCAAAGCGCTTCAGGATGCTTTCAGCTGGCTCTACTTCTTCCAGCGGCACCGACTGGCGCTTGCGGAATTCGAACAGGTTACGCAGCGTGATAGTGGACTCCTGGTGCTTGCGCACATGCTTCGAGTATTCCTCGTAGAGGCGGAAATCATTTAATCTGGTAGACTTCTGCAACAGGTGAATGATCTCCGGACGCAGCAGGTGTTCTTCCCCCCTTCTTCTCCACTGGAAGAAACCACCTGTCTCTAACAGAAGGTTTTCATCTAAGAAAGCAGACTGGTGCTTGATAAGCGCCTCTTTTTCCAGGTCCTCGAAGTTCAGACCTTCCAGGCGGCTGGTGGTTCCTTTAAAGCATTTTTGAATTACTTCCTGCCCGAAACCCAGGCACTCAAATATCTGGGCACTCTGGTAAGACTGCAGGGTGCTGATGCCCATCTTTGAAAGAATCTTCAGCAATCCGTTACCAACAGCATAGATAAAGTTATCTGCATACTTGTTGAATGGCACAGAGGTGTCCAGTTTTTCCTGCTGCAGCAGGTTTTGAATCGTGTCGTACACCATATATGGGTAAACACAGCTGGCACCATAGCCAATAATGGTGGCGAAGTGGTGTGTTTCCCAGGCATCGCCGGCTTCTACCACCAATCCCGTTTTTGTACGGATGCGCTTGTGCACCAGGTGATGGTGGATGGCGCCTACCGCTAAAAGCGAAGGAATAGCAGCTCGTGTTGCCCCGATGGCACGGTTTGAGATGATGAGGATTTTCTTCCCTTCGCGCACAGCAGCCTCTGCCGCTTCACAGATAACATCCAGTGCTTCCTGCAATGCACCTGTTTCAGTTGTTGGGAAAGTAGCGTCTATAATAGCGTGATCAAAGCCTTCTGACTTAAGGTTGATGATCTTGTTAAAATCGCCGTGGCTCAGCACCGGGTGCGAAATGTGTATCTGGCGCGTATGGGCCGGTGTCTCATCCAGCACATTCAGCGATTCACCCAAACGGGTGAAAAGTGACATCACCAAGCGTTCGCGAATCGGGTCGATGGGCGGGTTACTTACCTGCGCAAAATGCTGCTTAAAGTAATTGGATACGTGCTGGCTTTGCAGCGAGAGCACTGCCAGCGGCGCATCAGAACCCATGCTGCCCAAAGGCTCTTTGCCTGTGGTAGCCATTGGCTTGATGATCAGCTTTAAGTCTTCGGCAGTATAGCCGTACGCCTTCTGCTTCTGCAGCAATTCCTCCGGAGACACGTCGTTCAGGCAGATGTCCGGCTCCGGCTGCTGGTGCAGCTTAATGCGGTTCTGCTGTATCCATTCAAAATAAGGCTTATCGTTGCAAACGATGCGCTTTATCTCCTCATCTTCATAAATCTTATTTTCCTCGATGTTGGCAAGGAGCATTTTGCCTGGCTGCAGTCTGCCTCGTCGTACCACGTCTTTCGGGTTAACAGGCAGCGCACCAGCCTCTGATGCCATGATAAGACGACCTTGTTTTGTCAAACAGAAACGCACAGGGCGCAGACCATTACGGTCTAGTGTGGCACCAATCTGTTTTCCGTCGGTAAAGAACAGGGCAGCCGGACCATCCCACGGCTCCATCAGGGAAGCATGGTATTTATAGAAGGCTTTCCTGTAGGGATCCATAAACGGGTTGTCCTGCCAGGCTTCCGGCACCAGCATCATCATCACGTGCGGCAGCGGCCTGCCGGCCAGCGTCAGCAGCTCCACCATGGCATCCAGGTTGGCAGAGTCAGAGTTCTCCGGGTTCGTGATAGGAAGCAGCCACTTCATCTCCTCTTCTGTGAACAGGGGAGAATACATCAAAGCCTCCTTCGACTTCATCTTCGTCACATTTCCCTTGATGGTGTTGATCTCACCGTTGTGCGCAATAAAGCGGAAAGGCTGTGCCAGTTTCCAGTTTGGGAACGTGTTGGTAGAGAAACGGGAGTGAACCACTGCCAGGGCAGACTTAAAGTCAGGGTGGCGAAGGTCATGATAGTACTTCTCTACCTGGTCTGTCTTCAGCTGTCCTTTATATATAATAGTACGCGAAGAAAGGCTGGCAATAAAGAAGGTGCCGTTCTCGCCGCTTACTGTTTTCTTGATTTCGTGTGTTATCAGGCTACGCAGCACAAAAAGCTTTCGCTCCAGTTCATCTTCTTTGATGCTTGCATCAGATGGTTGAACAAAAACCTGCTCTATATAAGGCTCTACCGCTTTGGCTTCATGCCCGGGTACACGACCGTTTACAGGTACTAAACGGTACCCCAGCAGGTTAAAGCCCATTTTGCGGATGCACTGGTTCATTACCTGCCGGCACTTGTCTCTAACCTCGTATACAGATGGGAAAAAAATCATCCCGACGCCATAGAAGCCTGGCTGCGGAAGCTTGATGGCAAACTCATCGAGCTGTTTCTTGAAAAACTCATGGGGTAACTGTACCAGAATACCTGCACCATCGCCTGTCTCAGAATCACTTCCTGTTGCACCACGGTGCTCCATATTGGTCAGCATGGTAAGCGCATCTTTCACAATGCTGTGGGCCTTCTTTCCATTCAGGTTTACAACGCACCCAACCCCGCAGGCATCATGCTCAAACTCGGGTCTGTACAACCCCGCATTTATTGTATTTTCTTGATTCATCTAACGTAAACTGAGGTAAACACTTAACTTATTCGTGTAAACGAATGCATAAATTACTACAGGAAACGCCAAAAAACAAATTATTCTTTATAGATATTGTATCGCAACTGCATTTTTAGATAGAAATTCAGCAAAAAAAATACCTTTTGTATATATTTTTGTGAAAATAGAGGTGCAAAAGGTGGTATCAACTTGCAAGGTTCGCAAAGATAAATTTTTTGATTTTTTCTTAGAAAATGTAAGCCCTATAGGATAGGATGAGCATGTGCAGGAGCAGAAGTAATGAAGTTGCCAATCCTTTGTTAGAACATCTGGTGTAGTGGAAGAGGAAAAGCGCGATCAACGAAAGGTGTATTATGTCTTGATGAAGAGACATTTCCCAGGGTAGTGCATCGGTTAGTTGTTATCAAAGGTTTTAGATAACAGGTAACTTCGTTATATCAAGTAACAGCCAGGTATTGGGGGAGTATTCCGTGATAGCTTCACCCACGAAGACGCTGATTTTTTAATCCGGGACGGAGTGCCCTGTGTGAAAACAGGATGGTAGGGGTAGAAACCGGCAGCTAACGCGTGCCGCCGTTCCAGAACATTTGATTTAAAAGTAAAGCTGCCACCCCGGTATGGGTGGCAGCTTTACTTTTAAATCAAATGTTTCTACTCATTATGCTGAGTTCCTTTCCGCATTAATGATGCCGAAAGAGCAGCGCACTACCAGTTTCTCGTATTTCGGTTTATACTCACTTTGCTGGCCTTGCTCTTCCATCTCCCTGATTTTTGTCAGCGCATATTGCTGGATGGTAAGCAACGGAAGCTCAATCCGCTGGCGCATTTGTATCGACTGTAAGTTTATCGGTTTGTCTTCCATCAGTTCAACAGCTCCTGTCAGGCGCAGGATATAGCTCTTTGTCAGCTGGAACTCATCATGAATCATGTTCCACAACTCGCCATAGTTCGGGTGGGTCGACAGGAATGCAGTTAACGGGAAGAAGCATTTTGTCATGGCCATTTCGCAGTTGTCTATCAGTGTTTTAAAGAACAGGGAGCGCTTGTAAAGTTTGGCTACATCTTCCCATTTACCCGCTGCGTCCACTCTTTGAAGTGCTGTTCCGACACCGTAATAACCTGGCAGGTTCTGTTTTAGCTGGCTCCAGGAGCCCACATACGGCACCGCACGCAGGTCGTTCAGGTTAAGCTTGCCTGGCTTGCGCTTTGAAGGACGGCTGCCAATGTTCGCTTCCGCATAGTAGCGCAGCGGGCTGGCATAAAGCATATACTCCAGGAAGTTCGGGTGGTTCTTTAGGGTATTGTACTTCTCAAAACTCTCCTTCGACAGGTCTAAAAGCAGTTCCTCCTCCTCTGAAGTTAGCGTGCCGTCTTTAGAGGCAAAGAGCGCACTATGGATGCCGGCATGCATCAGCTGTTCTATGTTGAACTGTGCGGCATCCACTGTTCCGAAGTTCGAGCTGATAGTTTGCCCCTGTATCGTCAGCTGAATTTCCTTGTTCGAAATGTTAGGTCCCATAGAAGCATAGAACTGGTGCGTACGTCCGCCGCCTCTTGCCGGTGGGCCTCCTCTGCCGTCGAAGAATACGACCTGCACATCGTATTGCTTCGAAATGGCGCTTAACTCTTCTTTCGCTTTGTAAATGCCCCAGTTGGCCATCAGGTACCCGCCATCTTTGGTGCCATCCGAAAAGCCTAGCATGATGGTCTGGATGTTGCCCCGGTTATGAAGGTGCTGGCGGTATACCTCATTCTGGTATAAAGCAGCCATCACGTCACCAGCGTTTCGCAGGTCGTCTATGGTTTCAAAAAGCGGCACAATGTCTACGCTCCGCGATTCGTGCCCCCAGCCACTCATTGTAAGCAGACCGTACACACTGAGGATATCGAGGGCACTGGTGCTGTGGCTGATGATGTAGCGGTGGCAACCTTGTTCTCCGTTTGTTTCCTGAATGGTTTTGATGGCGGCCATACTCTCCAGTACATCACGGTGCAACTCGTTTTCAAAAGCTGACGGATCAACTGTTTTCCTGTTCTCCAGCAACGCAGCTATTTTTTCCTCTGCCGATAGGTCAGCATAATCAGCCGGCAACACATCTGTCGTGTCAGCTATAGTTTGCAGCAGCTCCGCGTGAACAGAACTGTCCTGCCGGACATCCAGGGCAGCGAAATAAAGCCCGAATAACTCTACTTTGCGCAACAGGTTTTCAACCAGCTGGAGGAACAGGCTGTTGTGCTCCTCTATGAGGGTGGTGCGAATCTGAACCAGTGTCTGTATGATTTCCTCGCCTGAGATATCCAGCTCATGGTTGGGCACGAACAGGTTGTTATAAAGCTTCTGCTCCAGCGCTACCACCACGTTCAGCACGTTCTTAAAAGTCAGACGCCGCTTTAGCCGGCGTACATCCAGGTAATAGGATTTAAGGGCAGCTCCCCGCAGCGCTTCTGCTACTCTGAGGGTGATGCCTGCGTTTACAAAAGGGTTGCCGTCTCTGTCGCCACCTGGCCAGAAACCGAATCGGATAAGAGGGTTCTTGCTGCTTACCTCGTTTGGGAACTGGTTCTTCAGGTAGGTCAGGATATGGCCTGCAGCCGGGTAAAAAACATTCTCAAGGTACCAGATAAGGTTTACGGCTTCATCATAAGGAGTTGGTTTTTCGTTCCGGAAGAAAGGCGTTTTACCTAACTGCCGCAGGTAACTGTTTATCTGCGAGGTGTTGTCGTTCATCATCGCTTTCGACAGGTCGTTGATGATGCCGAGCACCTCGCTCGGGTAAAACTGCGTAGGGTGGGCGGTTAACACCAAACGAACAGAAAAGTCTTTCAACTTTTCTTTCAGCTCGGCATGGTTCTGCTTCTGCTGTACCTCCGACTGCAGGTGCTTCAATGTTCCAGGGCCCTGCATGTCGTGAATGTCGCGGTATGCGGCATCCTCCAGGGCATCAAACAAAACGACTTGGCGCTCATTGTACTGCACAAACCGGAACAGCAGGTCCAGCATTTCCTTGTCTTCCTTATAGGAAGTATGCTGCTTAAAAAATGTGTCTATTATTTCAACCGGACTCTGTTCTTTACTGAAGCCTTCTTCGCAGTGTAACAGGAATATAGTCAGCAATACTCCGGTTCTTTCCATCCGGTGGAAGGGAAGTGCAGTGAATAAACTGTTGTACAATTGAAACCGGAGACCTACTTGCTTATTGTAAACCTCTAATGTGCTGTTGGCAGAACCATCCATGTGTATTCGTCTTTTCAAATATGTTTTAATGATGCTTTAATTTGTGATTATCGCAATATAATGAAGTTTTAGTTATTATTCCTGCAATTGCATACCCTTTTTGATAATATTTAGCATGTTAAGAATGTGTGTTCTGCTATTACAAAGGTCATAAACGGGCTTAGTTTTTTCATCGGAGACTCCAAACCGTCCTGTTTCTTTCTTCGTGTTTCTGTTTACGCTGTTTGTAGCTAAAAGCTTCTAAAACAGGGTTTGTGCCGTTCGTTTTAAGGGTCAGGAAGCCTCCTTGCAGGCGCTTCATCCACACAACCAGCATGAGGCAGCTATCTTCTCTTTTAACAATACATGAAGCTGGCATTTGGCTTCTCCCGGGTAAGCTGGATGAAGTATTGAATAAGGAGTTCACAGGTGGCCTGCAGGAAGTGATAGTCAGAATATCATACCTTTTCTTTCAAAATATCAACAACCAGTTTTCGTTAAACGGGTATTTGAAATTTTAAGTTAAGGCAACCTGGCACACACTAACATGAACTACTGTGTGGGTTCAACTTTAACCATAAGTTACAAAACAAACCATCTTAATGATATTCAGAAAGCTGACCCAGAAGGAGAGAGACTGAAAGGCACAGAAGTGGGCAAGGGACTAAGTCGTTTAACTTCTTTGCTTGAGTTGATACTTTGTTATGGGATTTAGTAAAATGGCAGGAGAACATTGCACTACAACCCAAACAAGGGCTAGGGCTTCTCACAATTTTTAGTAAATTGTCGTGTACAAACCAATGCCCGCGCCCATGGCAGAAGAATCTAACTACAGGCTACAATACTACATGTTCCTGCTCAGCAAGCACTACCGTAAGATACTTCTTGGCCTGGTGCTGCTCATTATTGTATTCACTTCCATTAAAACAGTTGGACCAGAGGAAGAAGGGGTGGTGCTGTATGTGGGCCAGTTTGACCGGACGGTGGAGCCTGGGCTTCATTTTATTCTGCCGTTTGGGATAGAAGAAATGGAAAAGATACCGGTGCAGCGGCAGCTGAAACAGGAGTTCGGCTTTCGTACCGTAGAGCCTGGCACTACTACACAATATGCGAATGTGGGTTTTGCAGACGAGTCGCTGATGCTGACCGGCGACCTGAACCTGGCGGATGTGGAGTGGGTAGTGCAGTACCGTATTGTAGACTCCTACCGCTACCTGTTCCGGGTACGGAATGCCGATAAGGCGCTGCGTGACATGTCAGAGTCTGCGGTGCGGAAAGTGGTCGGAGACCGAACCGTAAACGAAGTCCTGACAGTGGGGCGGCAGGAGGTGGCAACCAGTGTGGAGGTGCTCCTGCAGCGCATGTGCGATGAGTATGAGAACGGTATTCGCATTGACCAGGTCGTGCTGCAGGACGTGAACCCGCCGGACCCCGTAAAGCCGTCTTTTAATGCCGTGAATGAGGCGCAGCAGGAACGTGAAACACTCATCAACCAGGCCGAGTCGGAATATAACCGTATTATTCCACGTGCGCGTGGAGAGGCCGATGAAACGATACAGCTGGCAGAAGCCTATGCCCTTAAAAGAGTGAATGTGGCCACCGGCGAGGCCGCCCGCTTCAATTCCCTTTTCGAGGAGTATGTGAAGGCACCTGAAGTAACCAGAAAGCGGCTTTATCTCGAAACAATGGAAAGACTACTGCCAAAGATCGGCGATAAAGTTATCGTGGATGAAAACGGCAATAACGTGCTGCCTTTACTAAATCTGAATAATCAGCCTCAAAAGCAATAAACCTTGAACATAAGAAGTATACTCTCGCTTTTAGCCGCCGTTGCTCTCCTGACGCTGGCCTTCAGCAGCATCTTTGTGCTGGACGAGACGCAGCAGGCCATCGTGACACAGTTTGGCAAGCCTGTAGGTGCCCCTCGCACTGAACCTGGTTTGCATTATAAGATACCCATCATCCAGAAAGTACAGTTTTTTGACAAGCGCTACCTCGAATGGGACGGTGACGCCAACCAGGTGCCTACAAAAGACAAGAAGTTCATTTTCGTGGATACCTATGCCCGCTGGCAAATTACCAACCCGCTACAGTTCTTTATCCGCCTGCGCGATGAGCGTTCCGGGCAGTCCAGGCTCGATGACATTCTGGATGGCGAGACCCGCAATGCCATAGCCAGCAACGACCTGCTGGACATTGTCCGGTCTACTAATCGTGAGCCAGAGGTGGAAGAGGATTTTATGGAAGACCTCGAAAACCTGGAAAAGATTAGCGTGGGCAGAGACAGGATTGAAGCCCTGATCCTGCAGCGGGCAAATGAAAGAACCTCAGACCTTGGCGTTCAGATCCTCGACTTCCGCTTTAAGCGCATGAATTATGTGGACGAAGTGCGGGACCGTGTGTATGACAGGATGAAGAGCGAACGAAACCGTATTGCTGACCAGTTCCGGTCTGAAGGGCAGGGCGAGGCACGGAAGATAGAAGGTAACAAAGAGCGTGACCTGGCCCAGATACAATCTGAAGCTACCCGGGAAGCAGAGGTGATACAAGGGCGGGCCGACGCACAGGCCACCTCTATTTACGCGGCAGCTTATAACAAAAATGCACAGGCAAGAGAACTTTACAGTTTCCTCAGGTCTATGGAGGCCCTGGAGAAGTCTTTTGACGGAAAAACAAGTATCATTCTCTCTACCGATTCCGAACTTTACCGCTACCTGAAAAAAGGGAACTAAGCGTCTGGCAACTTCAATTCAAACATTATAAACAACATGATAATCTTTAAAAGAACCCTTGCTTTCTTGCTGTGCCTGTGCAGTGTATCTGTTTTTGCACAAAGCTGGAATAAAAAGCAGGCTGCTGTCGTACTGACTTATGACGATGCCCTCAATGTACACCTGGACAACACTGTTCCCGCTCTGGATTCCCTGGGTTTGAAAGGGACATTTTATTTAACGGCTGCTTTCCCGGGTTTTACACAGCGAATAGCGGATTGGAAAAAGGTAGCAGCCAGCAAGCACGAATTAGCGAATCATACTCTTTTTCACCCCTGTGATGGAAGTCAGCCCGGAAGAAGTTTTGTTACCGCAGATTATGATTTGTCTACCTATTCTCTCCGCCGTTTAACGGATGAGATAAGAATGACCAACAGCGTGCTGCAGACACTTGACGGAAAGAAGGAACGCACCTTTGCTTACCCATGCGGGGATACAAAAGTCGGAGAGGTATCTTATATAGATACTATCAAAGGTGATTTTGTGGCAGCACGGGGGGTACACAGTGAAATGGTGCAACTTAACAAGTCGACAGACCTGTACAACGTAGGCTCCTATGTTGTCAACGGGCAGTCCGGAGAGGAGCTGATTGCTTTGGTAAAAGAGGCGATGCAGAAAAACAGCATGATTGTATTCCTTTTCCATGGCGTGGGTGGAGAGCACTCCCTGAACGTTTCCCTTGAGTCTCACCGCAAACTGCTGCGTTTTCTGAAGGACAATGAAAAGAAAATCTGGAACCCTACTTTCATAGAAGCCGCAAAGTACATCAAAACAGCAGATTCAGCTAAAAAGGCGAACGGTTAGTTTGCTGCACCAGGAGCAGAAAGATCCTTTTTTACATATTGAGCCTGGTCCGTTTACCGGAAGCAGGTACTTTATTTTTCATCACGCTAAAAGCCCGGGTAGATCTCCACTTACCCGGGCTTTTACTTTTATATAAGTTGCAAACAGGAAGAAGACATGGCTTAAAGAAACCACATTAAAATTATTCTATATTTTCTTTTCTGTTTTAGAGATAAAACTATAAATTAAAATATGTTAATGCTGCTCAGGTAAAAGAGAGGCTGCAAGAATGCTTCAACCCATTGGTTTTCCACTTACTCCTGTAGTTTCCTGTTTCTCTTATGGTTATGAATATTTTGTAAATAGGTCAGATAAACGAAAAGATTTAAAGATGTGAACAGGGCCAGGGGCATAAGAGAACTAAAGGATAACCAGAAATCATGGGATTTGGTGGTGATTGGAGGAGGCGCATCCGGCTTAGGTGTGGCGCTGGATGCACTTTCCAGGGGATTGTCTGTTGTCCTGCTCGAAAAAGCTGATTTTGCCATTGGCACCTCCAGCCGAAGCACCAAGCTGCTGCATGGCGGCGTGCGCTACCTGGCGCAGGGCGATGTTACGCTGGTTCTGGAGGCGCTAAAAGAGCGCGGGCTGGTGATGCAAAATGCCCCGCACGTTTCAAAAAAGCAGGCCTTTATCATACCCGTCTACTCTCTCTGGAATCAGATTAAGTACAGTGTCGGGCTTCGGGTATATGACCTGATGGCTGGCAGCCTCAGAATTGGCAAATCAAAGTGGCTGTCAAAACAGGAAGTCATCCGGAAAATTCCCACCATAAAGCAACGCGGCCTGAAAGGCGGGGTGATGTACTATGACGGGCAGTTTGACGACGCACGGCTGGCGCTCAATGTTGCGCAGACGTGCTTCGACATGGGCGGCTGTGTCCTTAACTATATGGAAGTAACAGGCCTGACCCGTGATGAAAATGGTATCCTCAGCGGTGTAAAAGTGAAAGACCAGCTCGGGCAGGGCCAGTATGAAGTAAAAGCAAAAGCTGTGGTGAATGCCACCGGCGTATTTGTGGACAGGATTCTGCAGATGGATAACCCGGGAGCGCTGCGGTCCATCATCCCCAGCCAGGGCGCACACCTGGTGCTGGACCTTTCTTTTTTAGGAGGACAGGATGCCCTGATGATTCCCGAAACATCAGATGGAAGGGTACTTTTCTGTATTCCCTGGTATGGGAAGATGGTACTGGGTACCACAGATACTATTGTGAAAGAGACGAAAGCAGAGCCAAGGGCACTGGAGCAGGAGGTGGATTTTATACTGGAAACCTGTGGCGAATACCTTGTCAGGCAGCCTACCCGGCAGGATGTGTTGGCAGTATATGCGGGGCTAAGACCGCTGGCGGCACCCAGGGCAGAAGGGGCGAAGACAAAAGAGATTTCCCGCAGCCATAAAGTGACCATAGCAGACAGCCACCTGATTTCTATTATCGGGGGAAAATGGACAACCTTCCGGAAGATGGGGGAAGACACCGTAGAGGCCTTCGCGAAACTAAAAAACATATCAGTAGCAGCAAGCGCCTCCCGGTCTATCAGGCTGCATGGCTACAGTGAAACCACCAACAGGGAGGGGCATCTTTCGGTTTATGGCAGCGATGCAGCAGGTATCAGAAGCCTGATAGCGGAACATCCCGCATTAGGGCAGGAGCTCCACCCGCAATACCCCCACACGCGGGCTGAAGTGGTCTGGATGGTCAGAAACGAAATGGCACTCAGGGTGGAGGATGTGTTAGCCAGGAGGATGAGAATACTCTTTCTGGATGCACAGGCTGCCATAGAGATAGCCCCTGAAGTGGCGAAGATCATGCGGGAGGAGCTGGGCCTTAGTGAGGCCTGGGAGCAAAGCGAAATCCTGTCCTTTCAGCAGTTGGCGAGCCGGTATTTAATCAATGAGTAAATCCCTACATAACCTACCAGACCATGAATCAGGAAAAGCAGTTTTTGCTTGCGCTCGACCAGGGAACAACCAGTTCCAGAGCTATTGTATTTAACCGGCAGGGCAGCATTGTATCCGATGCGCAGCGTGATTTTGAGCAAAAGTTTCCAAAGCCGGGCTGGGTGGAGCATGACCCGTTGGAGATATGGTCCTCGCAGGTAGCAGTAGCAACCGAAGCCATTACAAAAGCCAATCTTTCTGCCTATGACATAGCAGGTATCGGCATCACAAACCAAAGGGAAACAACTATTTTATGGGATAGAAATACAGGTGAGCCACTCTACAACGCCATTGTGTGGCAGGACAGGAGAACGGCAACTTATTGTAACGAACTAAAGTCCAGGGGGCTGGAGAGTATGATCAACGAGAAGACCGGGCTGGTAATAGACGCTTACTTTTCCGCCACCAAAATTAAGTGGATACTGGAGCATGTAGCGGGTGCCAGGGAAAAAGCAGGCAGAGGAGAAGTCTGCTTCGGAACAGTAGACAGCTGGCTGATATGGAAACTGTCTAACGGTAGCAAACACTATACAGACATCACGAATGCCAGCCGCACCATGCTGTTCAACATTCATGAGCAGCAGTGGGACCAGGAATTGCTGGACCTGTTTGATATTCCAGCCAGTCTCCTGCCTGAAGTAAAGTCGAGCAGTGAGGTGGTTTGCACTACTTCAGGCAGAATGTTCTCTGCCAAAATACCGATAGCGGGCGTTGCAGGAGATCAGCAGGCAGCGTTGTTTGGGCAGCTCTGCCTGGAGACAGGAATGGCGAAGACTACTTATGGCACCGGCTGCTTTCTTGTCATGAACACAGGAGAGCAGCCTGTGAAGTCACAAAACCAGCTGCTGACCACCATAGCCTGGAAAATAAACGGAAAGGTAGCCTATGCGCTTGAAGGCAGCATCTTTATTGGCGGAGCTGCTATCCAGTGGCTTCGGGATGGCATAAAAATAATAGACCATGCCCGGCAGAGTGAAGCGCTGGCCACTAGCCTGGCCAGTAACGAGGGTGTATATTTTGTGCCTGCCCTTACCGGCCTGGGAGCACCGTACTGGGACCAGGATGCCAGAGGTGCCTTCTTTGGTATTACACGCGGCACAACCTCTGCACATTTTGCCAGGGCGGCACTGGAATCTGTTGCTTACCAGGTATACGATGTGCTGAAAGCCATGGAAAAAGACAGCAACCTGCCTACCCGGGAGCTTAAAGTGGACGGTGGAGCTACAGAAAATAATTTCCTGATGCAGTTCCAGGCAGACATCTTAGACTGTACTGTAAAACGACCAAAGATGCGCGAAACGACAGCGTTGGGAGCCGCTTATCTGGCCGGGCTCGCGGTTGGCTACTGGAAGGATATAAATGAGCTCAGGGCGCTTGGGCAGCAGGATGATGTGTTCGAACCTAAGATGGATGCTGAAACGGTAGATCGCAACCTGCAATCATGGCATAAAGCTATCGGGCGGGCGAAAAACTGGGCAGCAAACCTAAAGCAATAGCCCATGCATCCTTTATTAGCAGAATACATCGGAACGGCTTTGCTCATTTTGATGGGGGCAGGCGTGGTAGCGAATGTGGTGTTACATGGCACCAAAGGGCACGGAGGTGGCTGGATAGTCATTACCACAGCCTGGGCACTCGGGGTATTTATAGGTGTGGCGGTAGCCGGCCCCTACAGCGGCGCGCATTTAAACCCTGCAGTAAGCGTGGCCCTGGCGCTGGCTGGCCAGTTTGAGTGGGCAAACGTATTGCCGTATATGCTGATGCAGCTCTTTGGAGCCTTTACGGGCGCTGCTCTGGCCTGGCTGATGCACAAGGACCATTTTGACCTGACGCCTGAGCAGCATACAAAGCTGGCTGTTTTCGCAACGGGTCCCGCCATCCGGAATTACCCTGTCAACCTGATTAGTGAAATCATCGGTACGTTCGTTCTCATATTTGTCATTCTTTTCTTTACGCCTGCAGCTATTGGCGACGAAAATAACACCCCTGTAGGCCTGGGTTCTTTAGGGGCTATTCCGGTTGCTTTTCTGGTGTGGGTTATCGGGCTTTCGCTGGGCGGCACTACGGGCTATGCCATTAATCCGGCAAGAGATTTAGGCCCCAGGATAGCACACTGGCTCCTGCCTATCCGTGGCAAAGGCCACAGCGATTGGGCTTACAGTTGGGTGCCTGTTGTAGGGCCATTACTGGGAGCAGTTCTAGCAGCATTAGCTTTTATTTTTATCAAAATTTGATGCCTTTCGGCTTCGCCCTTCAGTAAAACATTCGGGTCAGAACTTCGACTTTCTTTTACGCCTGCACGACTGGTATTTTCAACTATCGTAAACATTTTGAATGGAATTACGAAGCTGAAAAGATAAAAAGGAGTCCTGACTCCTGATGGCTTATGAAAAATGACACCAAATACCTGAAGTTACTCTCCGATCGCTTTCCCAACGCGGCACAGGTCGGAAAGGAAATAATTCTTCTCGAAGCATTATTGTCCCTCCCCAAAAGCCCTGAACTGTTTATCAGCGATATTCATGGGGAGCATGAAACTTTTCAGCATATGCTCCGAAACGGTTCCGGGCTGATACGCCAGAAAATAGTGGAGTTGTTTGGTGCAGAACTGGCCGAGAAGGACCTGCGAAGACTGGCATTCCTGGTTTATTACCCGCAGGAGAAGCTGCAGATTGTAAAAAAGGAAAATCCGGATTGGGAGAACTTTTACACCGACACTATCAAAAGGCTGGTCTCCATAGCCTATGAGCTGACAGCCATCTACACCAAAAGAAAAATTGACAGGCTCTTGTCGCGGGAGTATGGGCTTATCATAGCAGAGTTGCTCCAGGGGAAGGCGCAGGGGGACAGGAAGCAGGCTTACAATGAAACGGTGTTGCAAACGGTTATGGAGATTGGTGCCTGCGAGAAATTAATTATCGCGCTGGCAGAGTTTATTCAGCGGATAGCCGTTTCTAAAATCCATGTGATAGGTGACATATACGACCGTGGCCCAGGCGCTGAAACGGTAGTAGACAGCCTCATGGAATATCACTCTGTGGACATTCAATGGGGCAACCACGACATTGTGTGGATGGGGGCTGCTTCGGGATCCCTGGCCTGTATGGCGAATGTTATACGGCTCTCCCTCCGCTATGCCAACACCGACACCTTAGAAAAGGGTTATGGGATTAACCTGATACCACTGGCATCCTTTGCGCTGGAGCATTATAAAGAAGACAAAAGCCTCATCTTTAACCCGAAGGTAAACCCAGAAGATTTGCTGAATGAGAGCGAACACTGGCTGAACCGCATCATGCACAAAGCCATCAGTGTTATTCAGTTTAAGCTGGAGGAACAGCTCATTAAGCGCAGGCCTGACTTCGGACTTGGGCACAGGAAGATGCTGTCGAACATCAACTTTGCCACAGGTGAAATAGAAATTGATAACAGGACATACAGGTTGAGGGATACGTTTTTCCCCACCATTGATCCGGAAGACCCCACCCGGCTGTCCAGAGAAGAGGAGGACCTTGTTGCAAAGCTTTCCGAGTCGTTTCAGCAGAGCAGCAGACTGCGAAAACATGTGCAGTTCCTGTTTGAAAAAGGCGCCATGTACCATATCTCAAACGACTGCCTGCTGTTTCATGGGAGCATCCCGATTGATGAAAACGGAGACCTTGCTGTGGTAGAGATGCTGGGAAAAAAACTGAAAGGCAAAGCGTACCTGGACTTCCTGGACAAAGTGGCCCGGGAAGCTTTTTCCGGAGTGGAGGGAACCCCTGAAAATGAACTGGCGGTAGACATGATGTGGTACCTGTGGTCAGGCCCCCAGTCGCCCTTATTCGGGAAAGACAAAATGACGACTTTCGAACGCTATTTTATAGAAGACACCTCTATTCATAAGGAAGCGAAAAGCTACTATTACCAGTACAGGGATAGCCCTGTTACCTGTAGTAAAATACTGCAGAACTTCGGACTGGACCCCGACAGCTCCATCATTATCAATGGTCATGTGCCGGTAGTGGTCAAGAAAGGGGAGAACCCGATCAAGGCAAACGGGAAACTCATCGTGATTGATGGTGGCTTTGCCAAGGCGTACCAGGAGCAGACAGGTATTGCAGGCTACACCCTCATTTATGATGAGCAGGGAAAGCAGCTAATCGCACACTTACCTTTCGAATCCACAGAAAAAGCGATAGAGGATGAGCTGGATATTCTGTCTAGCGAAACGCTGTATTCCTATTCAGACAAACCTTTGAAAGTGGCCGACATCAGGGATGGGGATAAGATCAAGGATTTGATTGAAGACCTCAAGGAGTTGCTGAGCTGTTACAGGTCAGGCCTTCTGACAGAGCGTTTTCAACCTTTCGCTAGCTAGAAAGGGGCTGTTTGATTTCAGGCTTATGCGCAGCATAGGTGGTAGCAGAACTGGAAGAATGAATTTTTGTTGATAAATTGTTATAATACAGGGTGTTGTATGGGGTAAAGTAGAGCAAAAAGGAAATCCTGTTTATATAAAACAAAAGATTTAAGAAGATGAAACTACTCCTGTCACTTCTCTTTCTGTCCCTCAGCTTTTTTATGCACTCCACACCAGCGCCGGACAGCATGAAGGAGGGTTACAGTTTTGAAGTAACTGTGGAATCCCCGACGCAGGAACCAGTGCTGTTTGACTTATCAGTAACAGGCGCCACCCTCGCTGCAAATGGGAACCAGGAACCTTTTGAATTGAAAAAGAAGAACTTAAAGACTCCTTTTTAACTCCACCTAGATGATGGTAAATATACCGTTACAGTTACCAGTAAGGCAAAGAAAGGTGCCATCATCAGTAAAGCAGCCTCATATGCCTCAACAAAATACCTCTTGATAGTTTACATCCTTGTACAGCACCCGACGCAGGCACTTGCCGTATAGGGGTAGCTATGATAGAAGAACTGATAATACGTACCCTTTGTGATACGCTGCCTGAGGAACCGGCAGATGCTTTGTTCCTGTTTGGACAGACCGAAGACAACCAGGAGTCAGCGTTTGCGGCGGCACGGCAGCTACTGCAGCAAAAGCAAGTTAAGAAGGTGCTGTTCCTGAACACAGGCCCCATCAGCGGCTATCCCGGGTATGAAAGCTGGAAAAATGCCTTGGTGGGTTCCGGAGTGGGAGAGGAAGAACTGTGCCCGGTGCCTCCTGTGCCGGCAGACACAGATATTCTGCACACAGGCATTGAAGCAGAATCGCTCGTGGCATACGCCCTGGAGCAGCAGTACGAGCGGCTGATTGTAACAGCAGCCCCGTTTCAGCAACCCCGGGCCTTTATGACCGCCGTCACAGCTGCCCTTAAAAGCTACCCAACATTAGAACTTTACAGTTACCCCGGCAAGCCACTGCCATGGAAAGAAGAAGTGGTGCACTCGCAGGGAAAGGTACAGGCTGCCCGGGCAGGATTGATATCGGGAGAAATGAAACGCATAGAAAATTATCATGCAAAAGGAGATCTGGTCTCTGTAGAGGAAGTCATCATCTACCTCAACAAACGTGACACAGGGTTTCTTCACCGTCGCTAAAAGAAAAAATTATGGTGCAGTTGCCGGTTTATGATAAGGTAGAAGTATGAAAGAGCAGCATTAAAATTTCACGAGCATATCGCCTCTCCAGCCATTCACGGCCATGTGCCCAGTTGCTCCCTAACCTGATTTGAAACAAATACCATCTTAGTCCTGTACTATACGATCGTTATATTGTATAGCTTCATTTTGAAAGCCTGCAATAAAACCCTAAGTAATCGTTCTGTATAAAGACCGCTACCTACACATCTTTGATGTTGAATTCATTGTCTAAGCTTATTAAACCCGGTGCATTACATGAAGTTGAAAAGATTTAAACCACATCCGTTCCTGGTATGTGGGGTTCTAATGATTTTATGCGGTTTTACTTTTCTGGAGGTAAAACACAATGCTTCCGTTAAAATCATAAAGGGCCATGCCCTGGAGAAAGTGGTGAAGCTGGCCCAGGACAGGGCCTATGCACTCTTAAGTGATACAAAGCAGTTGATTGCCGGAAAGCCAGTAGAAGATAGCCCGGTTATACTTCCCTCCGGGAGGTATAAAGGTGTATTGCCTTCTGAGTATATTCAAACCTACCACCTGAGCCATAGCCAGCACCAGGAGGCAGGAGAACTGTTTGACGGTGATGTAGATAAAAGCGTTGTGCTGGACTGGACACCGCTGGTGAAGCCCTCCGAGGTGTGGGTACGGATTCCGGAAGAACTGGAGTTTAACCTAGAAAACATTGAATTCTATGACGGCACAGGTGAGCTTGTGCAAGGGGAGATGCGCACCTACTTTGTGAGGAGAAGTGCGGTAGCCGATGGTACCTGGAAGAGAGAGCCAGGACCTGTGTTCGATGGCACAGACTACCGGGCATGGACTACAGGTAAAGACCCGCTGTCATGGTCGCCGGAAAACACGAAGCCGAAATACAAGCTGCCCGAAACCATTGATGTCGCCTACATTATTTTCAAAGTAGATACGCATGTGCCAAACGAAGTGAGGTTGACAGGAAACTGGCTTCCTTACAAGAAGCCTGCCCCGTATGTTCCGAAATTGGCACCTATTGGCAACATGCTGGGTATGGTGATACTGTGGCCAGATGTAGTAGACCCGCGCAATGTATGGAAAGGAGTGGCAGAGCATAAATGGGAGGCGCTGAAAGGATATACCTGCTTCCGTGACTATGCCGACTGGAAAACCTTTGAAGGAAAAGAGGGAGAGTATTCTTATGAACCCTCCGCCTGGGGACAGGCTTTAAGAGATACCTACTACCAGCGGATGCATGACGAGGGCAAAGAGGTGATGGTGTGCCCGCAGAAAGTGCCGGATTGGTTTCTGGAGGCCAATTATCCGCCTGAACTGAGAGATGAAAACAATGTGCCCAAGGCATGGGATGCAGACGGGGAAGACTGGAAGTCCTACGAAAAAATAGCAAACCTTTATTACCGGATTTCCGCCCGCTACGGCAGGAACAAAGATATTCCGGCAGAATTTCTTACTGTAAAAGAAGGTCCTTTTTATAATCATCAGCCAGCTAACGAATCCAAAGCAGGCCTGGGTACCGTGCAGTATATCCAGGTAGACAATGAGCCGGACCGCTACTGGAAAGGAAGGCATGCGTATCAGAATGGCAGGGAGTATGCCGCCAGAAGCTCCGCCTGCTACGACGGTCACAAAGGCGCAATGGGGCCGGGCTATGGCGTTAAAACAGCCGACCCGACCATGCAGGTAGTGATAGGAGGCCTGGTGGGGGACATCGGGTTTGTCCGGGGCATGATAGACTGGAGCAAAGAGCACAGGGGGTATAAACTGGATGAAAAAGGCCGGAATGTGGTAGACCTGCCGTTCGATATCATCGATTATCATGTGTACCATAACACTGCCAATTCCACCCAGGACCAGCAAAAAACTACCACCGGAATATGCCCTGAAAAATCCACTGCTACTGAAAGAGCCATTTCTTTTTTGCAACTGTCTTATGAAGAATGCGGCGGTATGCCGGTGCAGATTTCCGAAACAGGTTATGATGTGCATCCGGAATCAACACAGCGGGCGATGGCAACACCAACCAGAAGCATACTGCAGACGCAGGCAGACTGGGGCATCAGAACAGCTCTTATGTATGCGCGACTGGGTATTTACCGCATCTACACCTATATGGCTACTGATGTGACCAACCCAGGTTCCGGAAAGTACTCCACCTCCGGCGAAATTGATAAGGTGAACAACTACAAGCGCAGGCCGGCAGCCGACTTCAAGGCACAGCTGAATAAGCTGATGGGGAACTACACCTACAAAAAAACGCTCAGCTCTGACCCGGCGGTAGATGTATATGAACACGGGAAGAATGAAATGTACGTGCTCTGGATACCAGACCAGGTAAGCCGGACAGGGGAGTATGAACTAAACCTGGGTACAGGCCAGGCTGTTATCCACTCCTTTGTAGAAGGAGCCGACGACATGAAAAAAGAGACGGTAAAGACGAAAAACGGGAAGCTGAGAATAAATGTGACCGAGACGCCTGTTTTTGTTTCGAAGAGGTAAAACCGATATAGCAAAGCCACTTTGACGGGGCAAAAAGTCCCAGCGGGACGACCTGTTGATAGAGAGATAAGTAAAAAAATATAGCTCCAGAGGAGCGACCTGTAAAATGTCTTAACAGGTCGCTCCTCTGGAGCTATAAGCTTACAAGTGCCCTTGCTATGAAAAGGTCGTCCCGCTGGGACTGATGCGTCTACTTAGGGCAATCAGCAAAACAACCTTACTTCATGGTTTTGTGCTTTCGTTTCGCGATTTCCTGAACCGGGGTGTTTTCTATCTTGCTCTCCAACCAGGAGATGATATCCAGGTAAAGGAAAGGGCGCTTCTCGTAAGGGTCCAGCGAGATGGTCATCAGCTTTTCTTTCAGGGCAGCAAAAGCATCCTTCAGTTCGCCTGGTGTCACATCGCCTAAATTTCGCAGGAACCTGAATATCTCGATTTGCATTTGTTGCTGATCGTTCATTTTACCCAGGAAGCGGTACACCGACCTGATTTGGTATTCCAGTACCTCATCCTCACCAGCCTCATAATGGGCAATCAGGTTGAGGATACGGGCAAAGCATTGCAGGTCTTCCCGTAAACTGATGTCTTTGTAATAAATGATCTTCTGGAGGTATTTGATAGCCTGCTGGTAGTCTCCGCTGCCGAAGTAGAGGCTGGCTATCTTATAGTAAAACGTAAGCCTGCGGTGTGGGTCCAGGTGCGATTTAAACCGGTGCAGGTTCTCAAGTAATTTCGGAATAATCGTTACGCCTTCGGAAAAGTTACCTTCCAGAAAATACTTATTTATCTTGTTTGTATAGATAAAAAGGAACAGCAGCACCTCCGAGTTTGGACTCGCTCGTCTATCCGGGTCAGCCGCAAAGTCTTCTAACTTCTGCAGTACCTGTGTAAACTTGCTGTAATAGAGCATGTTGTAGAGGGCTAGTAGCAAATTGTGCAAACCCTTGATGTACAGCATGTCCTGCTTGTACTTCATCTCCGGGTTGTCCTCAAATAAATCCACCCACTTCTGCGCATACCTGTAGCAGGATTTAAAATCCTGGATAATATAGTGATACCACACATGCGCCTGGTAATAGTAGAGCTTCTCTGTGAACCCGGCACGCTTCAGATCAATGACAGGCAGGTTCTCCTGAAAAAAAGTTGTAGTGCTGTTGTACTCTTCTACGTTCCGCGCGTGCCCCACCTTTATGTACAGGCCATACAGGCGCAGGGCAGCATTGGAAAGGGCATGTATCTGCGATACATGGAGGGCGGTATCCACCGCTTCAGCAGATAATGTCTCTGCTTTTCCTTCCAGGCTTCGGGTAATGTACTGTGATTCGATCAGCTTCTCAAAGTCAATAGCAGTCAGGGCAATATGTGGCATTTCAGCCTGCAGTGCCCCCAGCTTTACCTTTTCCAGCATTTTCAGGCTTTGCTGATAAAACCCTTTGTTATACAACACGCGGGCATAATCCAGCTGCTCATGTAGCTGGATGTCGAGGTTCTGGTTCGCGTGGTAGAGGCGGAGGCTCGATAGAAGCTGCTTGTACAGGTTTGCTTTCATGTTTGCCAATTGCACCTTTTTCACGTCCGGGGCTTGCGCCAGCACTTTTTCTTCGTCATACCCTGTTTGGCTGTCCATCGCATCGAAAAGCTGAAGAAACTTAAGCCCGTCAGAAACACCCTGTCTTTTGGCAAACAAACGGAAATGCCGCTTTTCTGACTTTGTAAGAGACTTAACCAATTGAAAAACAGGATCATTATTTTTGGTAGACATTGTATTAGCTTGTGGATTAAGTTGCTGGTAAACAGCTATTTATGGAGATAGAAAAAGCGTTTAGAAATAACAGGCCTTCCTTTAAATAGTTTTTGTAGCTGCTGTTTATATCCTTATTTACGCTTCGATAAAGAATTATATCTGCAATAATAAATCAAATTAAGTATGTCAGCTCAGAAAATACAAATCTTTGACACCACCTTACGGGATGGCGAGCAAGTGCCTGGTTGCAAATTAAACATGGATGAGAAACTGGTAATTGCACGACAGCTCGAACTACTGGGGGTAGACGTGATTGAAGCTGGCTTTCCGGTATCCAGCCCGGGTGACTTTGAGGCAGTGAGAGCAATAGCCGCTCAGACAAAGGAAGCAACCGTTTGTGGTCTGTCCCGAGCTGTGGAGCAGGACATACGCATTGCTGCGGAGGCACTAGCCTCTGCCCGCAACCCCAGGATACACACCGGCATCGGTACATCTGAATCCCACATAAAATTTAAGCTGCGCACTTCGCAGGAGAAAGTGATGGAGCGTGCAGTAGAGGCGGTTCGCCTGGCTAAGAGCTTCGTGGAGGATGTGGAGTTTTATGCAGAAGATGCCGGAAGAACTGAGAACGAGTTCCTGGCTAAAATATGCGAAGCAGCCGTGAAAGCGGGTGCCACGGTTCTGAATATCCCGGATACCACCGGCTACTGCCTGCCTGAAGAGTACGGTGCCAAAATAAAGTACCTGTATGAAAATGTGAAGGGCATAGACAGAGTGCGCCTTTCCACGCATTGCCACAACGACTTAGGCCTGGCTACTGCTAACTCTATTGCCGGTGTGATTAACGGCGCACGCCAGATCGAGTGCACCATCAATGGAGTAGGGGAGCGCGCCGGAAACACAGCCCTGGAAGAAGTGGTGATGATATTACGCCAGCACCCCTACCTGAAGCTCGATACTAACGTCAACTCTAAACTGTTGGCGGAAACCTCTACCATGGTTTCGCACATGATGCGCATGCCGGTGCAGCCGAACAAGGCTATTGTGGGTTCCAATGCCTTCTCACACTCCAGCGGTATTCACCAGGATGGCGTTATCAAGCACCGCGAAACATACGAGATCATCGATCCACGTGACGTAGGCGTACCGGATTCCTCTATTGTGCTTACAGCACGTTCCGGGCGGGCTGCATTGGCATACCGCTTGCAGAAAATCGGGTACAACTTCGACAAGAGCACACTCGATAAAGCCTATGCCTCTTTCCTGCAGGTTGCAGATTGCAAGAAAGAAGTAGTGGACAATGATTTGCATGCATTAGTAGAACAGGAAAATTTGGTGGCTGCCAACTAATATGAAAAAGACACTATTTGATAAAATCTGGGATGCCCATGTGGTGCGCTCTATTCCGGGCGGCCTGGATGTTTTTTATATCGACAGGCACCTGATACACGAGGTAACCAGCCCGCAGGCGTTTGATGAAATTGAAGCGCGCAACCTGCCACTGTTCCGAAAAGAGCAGATAGTAGCCACCGCCGACCATAATGTGCCTACCAAAGACCAGCACCTGCCTATCCAGGAGCCGTTGTCGCGTTTGCAGGTTGACAAACTGACCGAGAACTGCAGCAAGTATGGTGTGGAGCTTTTTGGCCTTGGGCATCAGAACCAGGGGATTGTGCATGTTATCGGGCCCGAGCTGGGTATCACGCAGCCGGGCATGACCATTGTGTGCGGAGACAGCCATACTTCCACGCATGGTGCCTTCGGTGCCATCGCCTTTGGAATCGGGACCAGCCAGGTGGCACAGGTGATGGCCTCGCAGTGTTTGCTGCTTAGCAAGCCCAAAAAGATGCGTATTACGATTGATGGTCCGCTGCACAAAGGCGTGTCTGCCAAAGACCTGATCCTTTACGTGATTTCAAAATTAGGCACAGGCGGGGCAACAGGCTACTTTGTAGAGTATGCCGGCAGTGCCATCCGCTCCCTGAGCATGGAAGGCCGTATGACGGTGTGCAACATGAGCATCGAAATGGGGGCTCGCGGCGGTATGATTGCCCCGGACGAGACAACTTTTGCCTATGTAAAAGGCCGGGAGCATGCGCCAAAGGGAGAGCGTTGGGAGCAGGCTTTGGCTTATTGGAAAACCCTTTATACAGAAGAAGGAGCTACTTTCGATAAAGAATACTTCTTTGATGCCGACGATATCACACCAATGATTACGTTCGGTACAAACCCTGGTATGGGTATTGCGATTAGTGCTGCCATTCCGGTGAACGTGCCTGCCAGAGAGGCGGTTAGTTACGACAAATCGTTACAGTACATGGGCTTTGCCCCGGGCGAGTCTTTAGTCGGCAAAGAAATAAACTACGTGTTTATTGGCAGCTGTACCAATTCCCGCATCGAGGATTTACGGGTAGTGGCGGAGTTTGTGAAAGGCCGCCAGAAAGCCAGCCACGTGGAGGCGATTATAGTGCCGGGTTCCAAGCAGGTAGAGTCGCAGGCGAAGGCAGAGGGACTGGATAAGCTATTGGCAGAGGCAGGCTTTGAACTGCGTGAGCCGGGCTGCAGTGCCTGTTTAGCCATGAACGAAGACAAGATACCGGCAGGCGCTTACTGTGTTTCTACTTCCAACCGAAACTTTGAAGGCCGCCAGGGGCCAGGCTCCAGAACATTACTGGCCAGCCCATTGGTAGCGGCCATCACAGCCGTGGAAGGTAAAATTGTTGACATAACCCAATACCTGAATTAATGGAGAAGTTCGAGATTATACAGTCGGGCGCCGTTCCGTTACCGATAGAAAACATAGACACTGATCAGATTATCCCTGCCCGGTTCCTGAAAGCTACTTCCAGAGAAGGATTCGGGGAGAACCTGTTCCGGGACTGGCGCTATGATAGCAACGGCAATCCAAAAGCTGACTTCGTGCTGAACAATCCCCGCTACAGCGGCCAGATACTCATAGCAGGTAAAAATTTTGGTTGCGGTTCCAGCCGTGAGCATGCTGCCTGGGCTATTTACGATGCCGGTTTCCGGGTGGTGATATCCAGTTACTTTGCTGACATTTTCCGTGGCAACGCGCTAAACAACGGTTTGCTCCCCCTGCAGGTGTCGGACGAGATGCTGCAGCGGCTTTTTGAGCAGATAGAAAAAGACCCGCAAACAGAATTCGTGGTGGATCTGCCAAGCCAGGAGTTCTTTGTTCCTGCATGGAATGAGCGTGTCAGCTTTGACATTGACCCCTACAAAAAAGAGTGCCTGATTAACGGCTACGATGACATTGATTTTTTAGTGAGCCAGAAAGAGGCCATAGAAGCATACGAAAGTACAAGACCATGGGCGTATTAAACAAGAAAATAGTAGTGTTGCCAGGTGATGGCATAGGACCTGAAGTTTGTAACGAGGCCATCAAAGTGCTGGAGGCTATAGCTGAAAGGTTCGGGCACCGTTTTCACTTTGAGAAACATTTGATGGGTGCCTGCGCCATCGACGCAACAGGAAACCCACTTCCGGAGGAAACCATAGATGCCTGCATGGAGTCAGATGCCATTCTGCTGGGTGCCATTGGGGACCCAAAGTATGACAACAATCCGGCTGCCAAAGTGCGGCCTGAGCAGGGCCTGCTGCGACTGAGAAAGTCATTGGGACTTTATGCCAACATCAGGCCTGTAACTGCATACGATGTGCTGCTGGACCACTCTCCTTTAAAGAACACTCGCATTGCAGGGGCAGACATGCTCATTTTCAGAGAACTGACAGGTGGCATTTACTTTGGAGAAAAAGGACGCACTCCTGACGGAGCTTACGATAACTGCACCTATAGCAAAGAAGAAATTGTACGCATTGCGCACCTTGCCTTCCAGGCTGCCATGAACAGGCGCCAGAAACTGACCTTGGTAGACAAGGCCAATGTCCTGGAAACATCCCGTTTATGGCGGGAGGTAGTGCAGGACATGGCGCAGGAGTACCCTGCAGTAGCAGTAGACTACCTTTTCGTGGATAATGCCGCTATGCAGCTCATCCTGAACCCACGGTCTTTTGACGTGATTCTGACGGAAAACATGTTCGGCGATATTCTGTCGGATGAGGCCTCTGTAATTGCCGGTTCACTTGGCTTGCTGCCCTCTGCTTCGGTAGGAAACCATGTATCGCTTTTTGAGCCAATTCACGGATCTTATCCCCAGGCAAAAGGAAAAGGAATAGCCAACCCGATTGCGGCCATTTTGTCGGCGGCGATGTTGCTGGAGCATTTCAGCCTGCAGCGCGAAGCTGACCTTGTGAAAGAAGCTGTGCACAATGCCCTTGAAAAGCAGGTGCTAACGCCAGAACTGAACCCGACATCCCCTTACAGCACAGAGCAGGTAGGAAGTTTTATTGCCTACTATGTATTGGAAGGAGCTCTGGTAGTGCCGCACAAGAACAACATTGAGTTAGGCCTGAGTACTATTATCTAACGCCTTATCACCACCAGGTTAAACACTGGTTTCATCCTTTAAAGCAAATATGCTGAACGCCGTTGTCATCCGCCTCATTATTATCCTCTTGAATATTTCACGGGGGGTGGAGATGGTTTGCTCAAACTGAAGCGTATAAAACACAGCAAAAAAAAGCAGCCATCTCTACTAAGGTGGCTGCTTTTTTTTTGCCCTCAGGCTTTGGTGCAGGTTCATTTTTTAATGAATTGTGTCAGCAAAAGAGACAAATAAACACAGCATATTTTTTTAGATAATGTATATGTCTATTGGTTAGAATACTGATAATCAGCAATTTAATAGCGTTATAAAAGCTTTTGGAAATAGTAGGCATTCTGGAGGTAGATTTTCAAAGAATATTTAAAAGGAGGAGATTGTAGAAAGTTTAGAAGCAAAATGCCTGCTTTTATAACGATTTAACAATTGCAAAAGCTAATTACGACCTATGTAGATGCACTGCAGCAAAATTGATAAAGCTTGTCAGACAAAAGTGCATGCATCTGCTTCATAACAACACAACGAACACCAAAATGGCCTTAAACAAATACAGCCGCATCTACACACAAGACGACAGCTTACCTGCTTCGCAGGCGATGCTGATAGGTTCCGGTTTATCAGAAGAAGACTTGCGCAAACCTTTTGTGGGCATCTGCTCCACAGGCTTTGAGGGCAACACCTGCAACATGCACCTCAACGACCTTGCAGATGAAGTAAAAAAAGGTGTCAGTCAGTTAGGGATGGTTGGCCTGCGTTTCAACACCATCGGTGTAAGCGACGGCATCACCAATGGCACCGAAGGCATGCGCTATTCGCTTGTTTCCAGAGAAGTGATTGCGGATTCTATTGAGACGATTACAGGTGCGCACAATTACGACGCCCTAGCTTGTGTGGTAGGTTGCGATAAAAACATGCCCGGTTCGCTTATCGCGATGGCCCGTCTCAACAGACCATCGCTGATGGTGTATGGTGGCACCATCAAAGGCGGTGAGTTCAAAGGGGAGAAGCTGAACATTGTGTCCTGCTTCGAAGCTTACGGCAAGAAACTGAACAACAACATATCTGACGAGGACTTCCGGGGTATTATCCGCAATGCCTGCCCGGGGCCGGGTGCCTGCGGGGGTATGTACACCGCCAATACCATGGCATCAGCGGCAGAAGCGCTGGGTATGTCTATTCCTTATACGTCATCGTCCCCGGCTGTAAGCCAGCAGAAAAGAGACGAATGTCTTAATACCGGTCATTACCTGCTGAACCTCCTGGAGAAAGATATCAAGCCGCGCGACATACTCGTGCGTGAGGCATTCGAAAACGCCATGGTGGTGATCACGGTGCTCGGCGGTTCAACTAATGCGGTGATTCACCTGATTGCCATTGCCTCTGCGGCAGGCGTAAAGCTGACGCTGGAAGATTTCCAGGCGGTAAGCGACCGGGTGCCGGTGCTAGGCGACATGAAGCCAAGCGGCAAGTACCTCATGGAAGACCTTTGCTCGCTGGGCGGTGTGCCGGCAGTGATGAAAACCTTGCTGAACGAAGGCCTTATTAACGGCGACCTCCTGACAGTAACAGGCAAAACTGTGGCTGAGAACCTGGCGGATGTAAAGCCGCTGGGCGAGGAGCAGGACCTGCTGCGACCGCTTTCCAACCCTATCAAACCAGATGGACACATCCAGATACTATATGGTAACCTGGCAACAAAGGGCGGCGTGGCGAAAGTCACAGGTAAAGAAGGATTGAAGTTTGAAGGCCCCGCCGTTGTGTTCAACTCAGAAGAAGAACTGAACGAAGGCCTGAAAGTAAATAAAGTGAAAGCAGGGGATGTGGTGGTTATCCGCTATGTCGGCCCGAAAGGCGGCCCGGGCATGCCGGAAATGCTGAAGCCGACCTCTGCCATCATGGGTGCCGGACTAGGCGATAAAGTAGCCCTGATCACAGACGGACGCTTCTCAGGCGGTACACATGGCTTCGTGATAGGCCATGTAACCCCCGAAGCCTTCGATGGCGGTAACATCGCACTGGTAGAGGATGGCGACATCATTACGCTGGATGCCGGTACCAACACAGTGCACATGCACGTGGATGATGCCCTGCTGGCCCTGCGCCGCGACAAGTGGGTGGCTCCGCAGGCCAGGGTGAAACGCGGTGTGCTCCAGAAGTATATCAGGACGGTGAGCGATGCCAGTAACGGATGTATAACAGATTTAGAAGAAGATTATGTTAACGCAAGAGAAACAAGCTCCAGAATTGGTTGAAGAGAAGAAGACAATGTCCGGAGGTGAAGCGGTTATACGTGGTCTGCTGAAAGAGGGGGTAGACACTATATTCGGTTATCCGGGTGGTGCTATCATGCCTATCTATGATTCGCTTTACGACTTCCGTGATCAGGTAAACCACGTGCTGGTGCGCCATGAGCAGGGGGGGATCCACGCCGGCCAGGGCTATGCCCGTGCATCCGGCAAGGTGGGGGTGGTGTTTGCCACCAGCGGCCCCGGTGCCACTAACCTTATTACAGGTCTTGCTGATGCCCTGATTGACAGTACGCCTTTGGTATGCATCACAGGGCAGGTGTTCGCGCATCTTTTAGGAACGGATGCCTTCCAGGAGGCGGACGTAATCAGCATATCGGCCCCTGTTACCAAGTGGAACTACCAGGTAACGGATGCAAGTGAAATACCCGAGGCGCTGGCCAAAGCTTTCTACATTGCCAAAAGCGGTCGTCCGGGCCCTGTGTTGCTCGACATTACAAAGAATGCACAGTTACAGCAGTTTACCTGCGGCGAGCATACGCCATGCAACCATGTGCGCAGCTATCGCCCGAAGCCCATCGTGCGGAAGGAATACATACAGCAGGCGGCTGAGCTGATTAACCAGGCCAAGAAACCTTTTGTGCTGTGGGGCCAGGGCGTCATGCTGGGCTCGGCAGAGCAGGAGTTTAAGACATTCATAGAGAAAAGCGGCATACCAGCTGCCTGGACCATTATGGGGGCAGGGGCCCTGCCAAGCGACCACGAACTGAACGTGGGTATGCTGGGCATGCACGGCAACTACGGCCCTAACGTGCTCACAAACGAGTGCGATGTGCTGATAGCCATTGGCATGCGCTTCGACGACCGGGTGACGGGCAGGCTGGACAAGTATGCGAAACAGGCGAAGGTAATCCACTTGGATATTGACCCGTCTGAAATCGACAAGAACGTGAAAACCACCGTGCCGGTGTGGGGCGACTGCAAAGAAACGCTTCCGATGCTGACGGAACTGGTGGAGGCGAAAAGCCATCCGGAGTGGCTGCAGAAATTCAAGGACTATGCAGCCGAGGAAGTAGCGCAGGTCATACAGGATGAATTGCACCCGACTTCCGGCGAAATGACGATGGGAGAGGTGATGCAGCAACTGAACGAGCTGACTAACGGCGATGCCATCATTGTGAGTGATGTGGGGCAGAACCAGATGGTGGCCTGCCGCTACGCCAAACTCAACCATACCCGCAGTAACATTACCAGCGGAGGTTTGGGCACGATGGGCTTTGCTTTGCCTGCGGCTATCGGCGCTAAATTTGGTGCACCCGACCGTACAGTGGTGGCCTTCGTGGGCGATGGCGGTATCCAGATGACGATTCAGGAGCTGGGCACCATTATGCAGAGCGGCGTGGATGTGAAAATTATCATCGTGAACAACCAGTTCCTGGGCATGGTGCGGCAGTGGCAGCAGCTCTTCCATGAGCGCCGCTACTCTTTTGTAGACATCACCAGCCCGGATTACATCAAGGTGGCGGAAGGCTACGGCATTGCCGGCAGAAAAATATCTGAGAGAGAAAACCTGAAAGAGGCCCTGCAGGAGATGCTCGCACACAATGGCTCTTACCTGCTGGAGGTGATGGTTACCAAGGAGAACAACGTGTTCCCGATGGTGCCGCAGGGGTGCAGTGTAAGTGAAATCAGGTTGAAGTAAGCCTAAACAGAAGAACAGCATGAGTAATCAGAATCATATCGACAGGCAGGAATTTAACATCACGGTTTACACAGAGCACCACGTGGGGCTGCTGAACCGGATTGCCACCATCTTTTCGAGGAGGAAGATGAACATTGAAAGCCTGAATACTTCTCCATCTGAAATAGAGGGCATCCACCGCTTCAACATCGTGATAAACGAAACAGAAGACGTTATCCGGAAGCTGACCCGGCAGATTGAGAAGCAGGTAGAGGTGCTGAAAGTGTACTACCACACCAACGAAGACGTGATATGGCAGGAAATGGCCCTGTACAAGGTGCCGACCGATGTTATCGCAGAAAAGGCGCTGGTAGAGCGGTTATTGCGCGAGAATGGTGCAAGAGCCGTGGTAATAAGGAAGGACTACACCGTGTTTGAAACCACCGGCCACCGCGAAGAAACAGACAACCTTATTAAGGTGCTGCAACCGTACGGCTTGATTGAGTTTGTGCGGAGCGCCCGCATCGCCATCATCAAAGGCAGCGAAGGCTTTAACAGGAAGCTGCGCGAGTTTGAGCGTGCCGAGCCCGGAAGTGAGAGTGTTGAAAACGAATACCTCAACAGCCGGGACAAAATTTTCTCGATGTAGGACGGGTCTTTTAATCCTGAATGGCCTAACCAATTTGCCTATACAATAAGAACCCACCCTGCCCCTCTGAGGAGGGAAGTTTAAATAAACTTGCAAAATTTCCCTCCACGGAGGGGCAGGGGTGGATGAATGCCTTTCCGAGTAACTGAAAACAACAGCGCAGCTATATTTAAGTAGCTAGATTCAACAAGAAAAACAAAAATCATACACTTATAACCAGCTAAAACAAAATGGCAACTATCAATTTTGGAGGAGTAGACGAAACAGTAGTTACACGTGAGGAATTCCCGCTTTCTAAAGCACTGGAAGTGCTGAAAGACGAAGTGATTGCAGTGATTGGGTACGGGGTACAAGGCCCGGGCCAGGCACTGAACATGAAAGACAACGGGTTTAATGTAATTGTTGGGCAGCGTAAGGATTCTCCTTCATGGGAAAAAGCACTCGAAGACGGCTGGGTAGAGGGAGAAACTCTTTTCTCTATAGAAGAAGCTGCTGAGCGTGGTACTATCATTGCCAACCTGCTTTCAGATGCCGGCCAGATTGCCTTGTGGCCAACTATCAAAGAAAGACTGAAGCCAGGTAAAACCCTTTACTTCTCACATGGTTTCGGCATCACATTTAAAGAGCAAACCAACATTGTGCCACCGGCCGATGTAGACGTTATTCTGGTGGCTCCTAAGGGCAGCGGTACCTCCCTGCGCAGGCTGTTCGTAAGCGGTGGCGGTCTTAACTCCTCCTTTGCAGTGTTCCAGGATGCTACAGGCAAAGCCTATGAAAAAGCTGTAGCAATGGGTATCGGCGTGGGTTCCGGTTACCTGTTTGAAACAGATTTCAAGAAAGAAGTATACAGCGACCTGACAGGTGAGCGTGGCGTGCTGATGGGCGCTCTGGCGGGCATCATCGAAGCACAGTACCAGGTGCTGCGTGAGCGCGGACACTCCCCATCAGAAGCCTTTAACGAAACGGTGGAAGAACTAACACAAAGCTTAGTGCCACTGGTAGGCGAAAACGGCATGGACTGGATGTACGCAAACTGCTCCGTTACTGCCCAGCGTGGTGCCCTGGATTGGAAAGGTAAGTTTAAAGATGCCACACTGCCTGTTTTAAACGATTTGTACGACAGTGTAGCGTCTGGTAAAGAAGCAGCGCGCACAATACAGCGCGGTTCAACGCCGGGTTACAGAAAAGAATTAGAGGCAGAGTTGAAAGAGCTTCGCGATTCAGAATTATGGCAAACAGGAGCGACCGTAAGGAAGCTGCGCTCCCGAACAAAGTAAAGGCAAGATGAATAAAGATATAGTCGCTTTAGAAACGGTTGTTTCATTAGAGAATGTAGAGAAGGCAGCGAGGAACCTGAAAGGGGTCATTAACAAGACCCCTCTGCTGCAGAACCACTGGCTGTCGCAGTTATACGATGCCCATGTGTATCTGAAGCGGGAGGACTTGCAGGTAGTGCGCTCCTATAAAATCAGGGGGGCCTATAACAAGATGAGCAGCCTGCCACAGCAGGAGGGGCGGGAAATTGTCTGCTCCAGCGCCGGCAACCACGCGCAGGGGGTGGCCTATGCATGCCAGCTTCTCGGCCTGAAGGGCTATATCTTTATGCCTGCCGCTACACCTGCTCAAAAAGTGAGCAAGGTGCGGGGATTCGGTAAAGAAATGGTGGAGGTGGTGCTGACCGGCGCTACCTACGATGACACGTTCAAAGCCGCCAAGGAGTTTTCTGATAGCCGTGGCAGCACCTTTGTGCCTCCCTTCGATGATATAGCCATCGTGGAAGGGCAGGCAACGGTGGGGCTGGAGATACTGAAAGCTGCCACGTTTCCGATAGATTATGTGTTCATGCCAATAGGCGGGGGTGGCCTGGCCGCCGGCCTCTCCAGTGTTTTCAAGCAGATTAGCCCGAATACAAAGCTGATAGGTGTTCAGCCGCAGGGAGCTCCGTCGATGTACAACTCCATGAAGGCGCAGCAGCGACTGGCATTGGATACCATTGATTCCTTTGTGGACGGTGCGGCTGTAAAGTGCCCGGGCGAGCTAACCTTTGAGATTTGCCGCGAACTGCTGGACGATGTGGTGCTCGTGCCGGAAGGGCAGATATGCGTAGACATTCTCAAAATGTACAATGAAGAGGGTGTGGTGCTGGAGCCAGCCGGCACGTTGTCTGTTTCTGTGCTAAAATATTACGCTGATAAAATCAAGGGCAAGAACGTGGTCTGCGTTATCAGCGGCAGCAACAACGACATCACCCGCATGGAGGACATCAAGGAGCGGGCCATGCAGCACCAGGGGCTGAAGCATTATTTCATGATAACCTTTAGCCAGAAACCCGGTGCCCTCAGAACCTTTATGAACAAAGTACTGCACCCGGACGATGACATCATTCACTTCCAGTACATCAAGAAAAACAACAAGGAAAAAGGTCCTGTTTTTATTGGTATCGAAGTAAAGCAGTCGGAGGATGTGGAAGGTATAAAACAAAGGATGACGGAAGAGGGCTTTGCCTACGAGTACCTGAACGGCAAGCAGGATTTCCTGAACATGTTCCTGTAAGAACTTTTTTTAGTTAGTGTGTTTGTTAGTTATTCAAATTAAGCCGCTCATTTTATAATGAAGCGGTTTTTTGATTTTAGCCAGTTCCACAGTACCTGTGTTTTTTCTGATGTACCAGGTCTAACCAGTCCTACCCCCAGCGTTACGTTCGCTAGCTCAAAACTTACATTTTCTCATTTACTCTTCTCTTTAAGAAAATAAATCCTGCCGTAGCTAAAAATAAGTAAATAAAATTGCCTGATAGCGTTATGTTAAAATTATTTATACGTATAATCATAAAGTATAGCTACGCCTTTGTGTCTACTGAGGCAGTTATAGGAGAGAACAGGACCCGCTTCAGCCTCAAAGGAGGCGGAGTGAAAGCAGGAATTTGTTAGCTGGAGAGCACGGCTTAGCTTTTCCATGACCCTCTGGCGAAGGCACCCGCCTGGGGCTGTTGCTCAGCTATGAAATTATTACGAAGGGGCACGGAGAAAACATGCAGATGGAATCAGGGAAATACGAATACGCGGAATTCATTATATCGCTGCCGGTGAAAGACCTTGTAGTGGCTGCGGGAGCAGCAGTATGAGGCAGAAAGGCCGGGCAGTTAAATGTTTATGTTGGAGCAGAATGTAAGAGGTAGAAATGAGACATTAAACTTTTTAGAGGTCAACACCATGGAATGGTTTCAACTCCGACCGCAGTCAATAGCAGCCTTGGCAGAGTTCACACTTTGTCTGACGCTGGCTATGTACCTGCTGAGCATCAAAAACAAGTCAAGAGACGGCTTGCTGATTACGGGCATGTTTGTGCTGCATACGGTATATAATGCCGTTTCATTTCTCCGTAACTCCGCTTTTGGTACCTATGCCTACGAGCCTATAGTGTGGGTGCACAGTGTTATCCTGGTGGTGCTGGGGCTTTACAACTTATTTTTTTGTTACACTTACCGGTACAACCCATACCCCAGGGAGTTGAAGGTGGCGCTTGTGGTAAGTTTTGTGCTGATGGGTGTTGGCATGTACTTTCATCAGGTAGGTTATCCCTGGACTTTCCCGGTCCAGCTTTTACTGGCTTTCTGGTTTGTGGTGGTGTTTATCAGAAAAGCCATCCTGTCCACGCAACTAGAGGCAGAAACAGCTGTTGACAGCAGGGCGGTGTCACAACCTACCGTAGCTGGTAAACTGAAGCTCCTGGTAGGAAAGCTGCAACATCCCGCCACACGCGACACGAAGGCCTACCGTGCATTTACGCTTTGGTGCCTGCTGCTTGTTATTGCCTGGATAAATGCAAATTTGGGTATATTCCGTATCACCTCCAGCTGGTGGGAGCCGCTTCATCATGCCATTTACCTGGTACTCATTACAGGTATTGTCATCAACTACATGACCTATGCACAGGAGAAAACGACCTTTCTTGCAAAGCTGGTCGGTCTCTTTATGTGCCTTACCCTCGTTATTCTGGGTATGCTCGGCTTTATGCTGTACGGGAACAGTAATGTAGCAGGAGTAGTTGATGAGCACACAGAAGAGGCTCTGAAGTACCTGGCCTATCTTATCCCTATTTCCACCTTCTTGATAGTGCTGGTGTTTCCGCCTTTTTTTCAAAAGAGTTTGTTGCGGCCCCTCAGTTATGTGCTGGAAGGTGTGAAACGCGTAAATGCCGGGGAGCTCAAAGTAGAGGTGCCTGTTGAGGTGCAGGATGAAATCGGTGCGCTGGCCAGGCATTTCAACCTGATGACAGAATCTTTGCGGCGCTACGCAGAGCAAATGGAAAGTCTGGTGGCACAGCGTACCGCTGAACTGGAGCGTAAGTCACTGGAACTGGAGCAGCAGAAAGCAGAACTGCAGCACACCCTCGACAACCTGAAGGCAACACAGGCACAACTGGTGCAGTCAGAGAAAATGGCTTCGCTGGGAGAACTGACAGCCGGTGTTGCGCATGAGATCCAAAACCCTCTGAACTTTATTAATAACTTTTCGGAAGTTAATGTAGAGCTTGTGGAAGAACTGCAGCAGGGACCTGTTCAGCAGTTGCCGGAAGAGCCAAAAAGCGAGGCAAGCAACCTGCTTTCCGAACTGAAGCAGAACCTTTCAAAGATTTCTGCTCACGGCCTCCGCGCTGACTCCATAGTAAAAGGCATGCTGCAACACTCCCGTAAGAACCTGGGACACAAAGAGGCTATCGACATCAACGCCTTTGTAAATGAGTACCTGCGTATTTCTTATCACGGGATACGTGCAAAGGACAAAAGATTTTCGCCTGCGGTTGTCACTGATTTTGATGAAGAGTTAGGTAAGGTGGAAATTATTCCGCAGGACCTGGGACGGGTGCTGGTGAACCTGCTGAATAATGCTTTTTATGCCGTGCAAACAAAGCAAAGGCAATTGGGCAAGGCCTACCAGCCACAGGTAACGGTAAGCACGCACCGCCTTGGTGATTCCTTTGAAATCAGGGTGAAAGACAATGGCACAGGCATCTCGAAAGAGGCGGTTACACGTATCTTTCAGCCTTTCTTCACTACCAAGCCGACAGGCCAGGGCACGGGCCTGGGTTTGTCCTTAAGTCATGACATCGTGACCAAAGGCCACGGAGGCAAGCTGTATTTTGAAACAGTAGATGGGCAGTTTACAGAATTCATCATACAGGTGCCTGTACTGCATATAGATGAACACATCATGGTTGCTACCTGATAAAGCTTATTTTTATTTTCCTTCTTATGTCACTTCATCCAAAATTCAAAAGCTATGTCTATTCAAATAAAAACTCCTGGTATTCATCATATTGCTTTACGGTGCAAGGATATGAACCAGACAAAAAAGTTCTATAAAGAAACGCTGGGCTTCGATTTAGCGCTTGATACGCCGGATCTGTTTGGTATTATGGTTGGTTCCAATTTTATTGGTTTCAGGCCCGCTGCAATAGCGGAAGGAGGAGAAACCAGGTTTAATCCTTTCCATATCGGCATGGATCACCTGGCCATGGCCTGTGAGAGTGAAGAAGAATTAAAGCGGGTAGCAAAGGCACTGTCAGACGCTGGCGTAGAAAACACCGGTGTGAAGAAGGATGAAACTCTAAACAAAAACTACGTTGCGTTCAAAGACCCGGACCGGATACAATGGGAGCTTTACATGATCTGAGGTTTATGCAGAAGATGCTCATGTCTTCCGTTGCTGAATCCACCAAAGTTAAAGTAGACTTGCTGAATAGCCAGGCCTGGGAGCTAAGAGTCAAGAACTCAAACCAAGCCCGCCAATACAGCCAGGAAGCACTGGCGCTTGCGGAAAGCATTCATTATGACAAAGGCAAAGCCGAAGGCTTGAGAACGCTCGGGTTTTGCTACCTCAGGCTTTCAGAGCATGAAAAGGCGCTGGAGCATTTGGAAGAGGCGCTTCAGCTGTTTCAGGTACTGGATGATGAAAAGGGCCTGTCTGATGTTTATGAGTACAAAGGAATCATTCGCAGGAGCCAGGGCGATTATGCCGCCTCCTTGGATTTCTTGTTTCAGTCAGCCGGGTTAAGGGAAAAGCTGCTCTATGAGGAGGGGAAATCCCTTTCTTATTATCACCTCGGTATAACGTACAGGTATTTAGGGAACTACAGCACCGCATTGGACTATCTGCTGCAAAGCCTGAGCATTGCCAGGAAAAATAATTTCTGGGTAGGAGAGTCATACTGCCTCAACAACATTGGCCTGATTTATTTCGAGAACAATGACTTTGCGAATGCCCTGGAATATTATCAGCAAAGCTTAGAAATCAGGAAAGCCAACGGCGACGAGTGGGGGGAAGCACGGTGCCTGGACAACATTGGCATCACTTTCTTCAAACTAAAGAAATATGCAGAGGCCATCGAATATTGTCAGAAAAGTTTAGAGATAACAAAAGCGACCGGGGACAAAAAAGGGCAGGGAAATTCTCTGTACCATTTAGGAGACATCCATTTTCACCTCCGGAACTACGAAAAGGCCTGCGCCTACTGGATGGACAGCCAGAAAATACGGATGCAAGTGCAGGATAAAAAGGGCCAGGCGGAGATTCTGTTCTGCCTGAGCCAACTATACAGCGACAAGGGCTACACAGGGTACAGTACTGAGAAGGCGCTGCACTACCTTGAAAAAGGCGCACGCCTTGGAAACAAAATAAAGGCAAAGGACACATTGTCCAGAATACACGAAGGATATTACCGCCTTCTTAAAACTGTAGGGCAGTATCAGGAGGCGCTGCATCACTATGAAAAGCACATGGCCTATGAAAAAGAGGTGCACAGCGAGGCTATGAACAAGAAGGTGATAAACCTGGAGATTTCCCATAAAATAGAGCAGTCTAAAAAAGAAACAGAATTATACCGGCTCCGGAATACAGAACTGGCAAACCTGAACCAGCAAATCATCGCGCAAAAAAAGGAGACAGAGCTTCAGCGTGATAACCTGAAAAAAGCCCTGGCAGAACTCAAGGCTACCCAGTCCCAGCTGATTCAGTCGGAGAAGATGGCCTCTCTTGGGGAACTGACGGCCGGGGTAGCGCATGAAATTCAGAACCCCTTAAACTTCGTGAATAACTTCTCAGAGGTTAGCGTCGAGTTATGCGCGGAGCTAAAGCAGGAACTGGAGGCAGGACGGCTGGACACGGCACAGTCGCTGATCAACGACCTTGCCCAGAACATGCACAAGATACAGCATCACGGCAGGCGCGCCGACTCTATTGTGAAGGGGATGCTGCAGCATTCCCGAAGCAGCACAGTTCAGAAAGAGCAGACTGACATGAATGCGCTGACGGAAGAATATATGCGGCTCTCTTACCATGGGTTGCGGGCTAAAAACAAAACCTTCAATGTCCGGCTTATCAAGAACCTGGACCTTACACTTGAAAAGATAGAGGTGGTGCCGCAGGAGATAGGCCGGGTGCTGCTGAACCTGTTTAATAATGCCTTCTATGCCGTACAACAGCGGCAACAGCAGGGAGAGCCTGATTATGAGCCGGAGGTGCAGGTAAGCACCCGGCAGCTGGATGGTGTAATAGAGGTGCGGGTGCGCGACAATGGAACGGGCATTACGGGCAAAGTAAAGGAAAAGATATTCCAGCCGTTTTTTACCACAAAACCATGCGGGCAGGGTACCGGGCTTGGGCTTTCCCTGAGTTATGAAATCATCACGAAAGGCCACGGAGGGAAGCTGCAGGTTGAAAGCCAGGTCGGGAAGTTTACTGAGTTTATTATTGAGTTACCTCATAATAAAATTTCGTAGACAGCTAAGTGTCTCACTTCTCATGCCTTATCTAAAAGAGTAGTTTATTTTTTCATCCTGGTCTTTTACTGCCGGCTGGCTGTTCCTTTTATAGAGGAAGCGGTAACTGCTGGAAAGCTTTACAGGGAGCCATGCAGGTAGAAATTAGTTTCACCTAAGCATTTGGTATCTGAAAAGGCTATAGAATATTTTTAATCTTCGTATAAAAAATATTACTTTCTATGTATTTTTTAAATTATATTGTATTATATAAATTAGGAAATGAAGATACTTGTAGTTGACGATGAAGCTGATGTTCAGCCACTGTTCGTACAGCGCTTTCGTAAAGAGATACGGAACGGAGAACTTAGCTTTTCCTTTGCGCTTTCCGGTGAAGAGGCAGTGTCCTATATGGAGCAGCATCCCTCGGAGGTCGTGCTCATATTATCGGATATCAACATGCCCGGGATGAGCGGTATTGAGTTGCTCCGCAAAATTCGTGGAAAGTTTAACTCACCTCCGCCGGTTGTAATGATGATTACGGCTTACAGCGATGAAGAGAATTACCAGCAGGCAATGCAATACGGAGCCGATGACTTTTTAACCAAGCCATTGGACTTCAGTGCATTAAAAGAAAAGTTTAAAACTCTGGTTATTTAATGGCAAAGATACTCGTGGTAGATGATGAGGCCGACCTGGAACTTCTGATCAAACAGAAATTCAGGCGGAAAATCAGGGAGAACTCCTACAAATTTGTTTTTGCTCAGAACGGTGTTGAGGCACTGAAAAAACTGCAGGAGCATCCTGATCTGGACATTGTGCTCAGTGATATAAACATGCCGGAAATGGATGGCTTGACACTGCTCACCAAGATCCCGGAAGTAAACCCCATCATCAAAGCCGTGATTGTATCAGCTTATGGCGACATGGAAAACATCCGGACAGCCATGAACCGGGGTGCCTTCGACTTTGTATGCAAGCCAGTTAATTTTGACGACCTGGAGCTTACAGTAGAAAAAACAATGCAGCACGTCAACCAGCTGCGGGATACCCTGAAAGCAATCAAGGAAAACAACATTCTTAAAATGTACGTGGATGAGACTGTTCTGAAGTTTATGACGCACAAGGAGTTTGAGAACAGCCTCCTGCTGAATGAGACGATAGAGGCCACAGTGATGTTTATTGATATTTGTGGCTTTACCGCTATCACGGAAAGTGTTCCTGCCAATACTGTCATCAACATACTCAACAGGCTGTTTGACCTGATGGTGAAAGGGGTGATAGCCCAGGAAGGCCATGTAGATAAATTTATGGGCGATGCTGTGCTCGCGGTGTTCCGGGGCGAGTACCATCTGGACCGGGCAATAGATGCAGCCATCGCCATCAGGAAGGAGTTTGAAGCCGTTGAAGAGATAGTGTCTGATGGCACTGTTTACAAACCAAAGGTCTCTATTGGTTTGAGCTCAGGTGAAATGGTATCGGGTAACATTGGTTCGGCTTCACTCAAACGCCTGGACTACACCGTTATTGGCGATGTGGTAAACGTTGCGCAGCGCCTGCAGGCTTCTGCCCAGCCTGGCCAGATAGTTATCACCTCCAATGTGTATGAGAAAGTAAAAGAGTCCTTCATGTGCCGGCAGTTGGGCGAAGTGAAACTCAAAAATAAGTCGAACCCTGTGATGCTCTACGAAGTGCTGGAGTAATAAGAGCATATTCTACTTTATACTTTGCGCCGCAAAACAACCCAAAAAGGAACCTGCGTGATGGCTTCCCTGGCCAGTAGCGCCGGCAGCACCCTACTGTTCTGTTACCACCTGCAAAAACAAGTTTGAGCTACTCCAGTCTTTTCCCTAAACGCCGGCCCGGCTAATAAAGCCCTGTCTTTTAGCTCTAAAAGCCCGTTTGCAGATGCTGCCAGGTTCCTGCTGATACGCTTTTTCGCTATAGCCATAAGGCATTGTAAAGAAAGGTAGCTAATTTAGTGGACCGTTACTTTTGCCACTTCAGATGAGATCAACAGTGAAGACGAGTACTTCAGCACAACCTTTAACCCACTTATTCAGGGGAGGGGGAGAGATGGGAGCCCTCATGCAGGAATATGACTGGAACTCGCACCCCCTGGGTAATCCTGCCGACTGGCCGCAAAGTCTCCAGACAGGTATTCAGATGATTCTGCAGTCCAGGTTTCCGATGTTTATCTGGTGGTCCGATCAGCTGTATATGTTCCACAACGATGCCTATCTGCCTGCTTTAGGTAAAAAGCACCCCAAAGCTCTTGGAGCCAGTGCCCGGGTAATGTGGGCAGAGATTTGGGACCAGATAGGCGCCGTTGCGGAGAACATCCTGAAAGAATCAACTCCTTTTTATGCGGAGGACCTGCTGATCCTGCTGGATCGGAAAGGCTTCCTTGAAGAAACTTACTGGACCTTTTCCTATAGCCCCATGCCAGCTAACGATGGCAGCACAGGAGGGATGTTCTGTGCCTGTAGTGAGGTGACAGGCAAGATTATCGGGGAAAGGCGGTTAAAAGCAATAAAGGAGATAGCCAGAGTTACAGCCCCTTCGCACTCATTGGCCCAGGCCTGCCAGCAAACCTGCGAACTGCTAACGAGCAACAGCAGTGATGTGGCTTTCAGCCTTATTTACCTCTTGGACGGGGAAGGCACAAGCGCTGAATTGTACGGTCATTCCGGAAACTTACCGGCTGCGGCCATGCCACAAAACATCGACCTTGCCCTGGTGCAGGAAAAAGACTGGCCCCTGCAGGCGGTGCAACAAGATGGGCAGCATGTGTTGGTAGAGGACCTGAAAGGTAAATTTGCACATTTGGCCAACGGTACATGGCCTGATGCAGTGGAACGTGCTGTAGTGCTCCCCATCCCGAAGCCCGGAGAAAATCAGCTATATGGCTTTATTGTATTAGGTGTCAGTTTCAGGCTGGAATATGACCTTGCCTACCAGGAATTTCATAAACTGATTGCAGACCAGGTTTCCTCCAACATCTTTCAGGTACAGTCCCGGCAGGAGATTGAGGTGCGGGAACGGGAATTGCGCCAGATGGCCAATTCTATTCCGCACCTGGTGCTAACCTTCACAACCACCGGAGGAGTTGACTACGGGAACCAGCAGTGGTACGAATATACCGGACATACGGAAGAAGAAACGCTGGGCTGGAAGTGGTCAAGAGCCATCCACCCGGATGAAAGAGGACAGGTAAGGGAAGCCGGGCAATATTCTTTGCAGACCGGAAAAGGCATAGAGCTGGATTTCAGGCTCAGAAGGGCGGACGGGCTTTACCGCTGGCACCGCATACATGCCATTCCCGGCCAGGGTGAAGAAGGGAGCATTAACAAATGGTACGGTACCATTACGGATATCCACGACCACCGGCTGGCAGAAGATGAACTACTGCAAAGCAAGATTCAGGAGCAGTCAGCCCATGCCGAGGCCGAGTTGCAACGCGCACGCCTTGAAAGGCTTTTTATGCAGGCTCCCGCTGCTATTTCTATTCTGGCAGGTCCGGACATGGTGTTTGAGTTCATCAACCCAGGATATCAGCAACTCTTCCCTGGTCGCCATTTACTGGGAAAGCCGGTGCTGGAGGCGCTGCCTGAAATACTTGACCAGCCTATCTATACTATCCTGAAGAATGTATATGAAACAGGCGAAACCTTCCATGGCAAGGAAATCAAAGTTCAGCTGGCCCGCTACGAAAACGCCCTGCTTGAAAAGCTGTACTTTAATTTTATATACCAGGCACGGTTAAATCAACAGGGAGAGGTGGATGGCGTGGTGGTGTTTGCGCATGAGGTAACGGATCTGGTGGAGGCCCGCAAAAATGTGGAAAGAAGTGAAGAACACCTGCGGATGGCGTTGGATGCCGGTAACATGGCTACGTTTGATTTAAACATGGTGACACAGCAGACAATCCGGAGTGCCAACCACGATGAGTTGTTCGGCTATGCGTCGGAGCTGTCGGAATGGAACATGGAGGTCCTGCTGAAACACCTGTTGCCGGAAGACCGCCCAATGGTTTCAAAGCAGTATGAGCATTCGCTGGAAACAGGCAGGCTTTTCCTGAGCTTCCGCATCAAGCATGTTAACGGACAATTCCGCTGGATTGAAGGCCACGGGAAGGTGTTCTACGTTAGGGAAGGGCAGCCAGACAGGATAGTTGGGGTCATGACAGATGTGACGGAGCGCAAAATGGCAGAGCAGCAACTGCAGGCCCTTACACAGGAGCTGGCAAAAGCCAATACCGACATACAGGCCCGGAACAAAGAGCTGGCCCTTTCCAATGAGCAGCTGAAGCGCATCAATGCCGATCTCGACAACTTCGTTTACACGGCCTCACATGACCTGCGCTCGCCTATTAATTCCATGGAAGGTCTTATCCTTGTGCTTCAGGACCAGCTGGAGGGCAAGCTAGCGGAAGAGGATTATGTCCTGTTTGAGCATTTAAATAATTCCATGGTGAAGCTCAACCGAACAATAAAGGATCTTTCTGAGATTGTGAAGGCCCAGAAAGACACAGATTTGCCTCTGGAAGCTATCCTTGTTCAGGAAGTGCTGGAAGACGTGCAGACCGATATTCTGGCAGAGGGAGTGGGGCACCAGGTGGCATTTGAATACGATCTGCAGGTGCCGTCGCTTATATTTCCCAGAAAGCACTTGCGCAGCGTATTGTATAACCTGCTTTCCAACGCCATAAAATATCAGCATCCGGATCGGCCACCCCGCATCAAGGTACGTACAATGCAGCAGGAACAACACGTACAGCTTTCTGTTGCAGACAATGGGTTAGGGCTCAACCCCCGACAGCTTAAAAAGCTTTTTGGAATGTTCCAGCGCATGCATCCTCATACAGAGGGCAATGGCATCGGCCTTTATACCATTAAAAGAGTAATAGAAAACTACGGAGGTAAGATCACCGCCGAAAGCAGTGAAGGAGCAGGTTCGACTTTCCACGTTTATATTCCGGGTACCCCAATACATTATGCACCAGATTAACAGCGTATTATTAGTAGATGATGATCCGGCCAGTAGTTACCTTGGCCAGTTTTTGCTCAAAAAGCTTAACAAGCTGCAGCACATTGTTCTTAAAGCGAATGGAAAGGAAGCGCTGGATTTCCTGAAGGAAACCTGCGGACAAAGCGTGTTTCCTGATCTAATATTATTGGACATCAACATGCCCCTGATGGATGGCTTCGAATTTATGGAGCACTTCCGGCTACTATCTGTCAGTAAGCCCGTTCGCGTGGTACTGCTTTCTTCTTCTGTTTCATCCAAGGACATGCAGGCGGCCGAGAGCTTCAGGATAAAAGACTTTATCAACAAGCCACTGACAAAAGAAAAACTGGCGCAGCTTATCGAAGGGTGACGCATTCTCGGTACCATGTGGAACAGACACAAGGCCAGTAAACTGCTTTACAGCTTACTATCCGCCTGTGCTTCTTTTTTGCCCAGTCTCATGCCGGCACCAAAAAGGAGGTGCACCGCTGCATTGGTCACGCGTGCATGGCCGTCTGCCACCGGTACCTGAACGTAGGAAGCCGACGCTCTGCCTTCGCAAAAGGCAAACCACCGGGCTGCAAAGTACAGGCGTTTGCTCACAGCCGCCTCCAGGGTAGGGCCGGAAACATAGTATCCTTTGTTCAGGATTCCCCTGCTTTCCGGAAAGGGCTTATTCCGAACGGTAGACTCAGGATGCGTAATCACAATACCACCTCCGGCTGATAGTGTGAGGCCTTTCTTTTGCCAGAGCCGGTTCAACGTCAGTAAGTTGAAGCCATCTGTTATGGAAAACCGCTGTACTTCCGGGGGCTTGTTCTGGAGTATCAGTTTGTGGTGCGTAAATTTGAGCTCCCATCCTTTCCCTGCTTTCCAGGAGCTAACCCGCACATCATAATAAACCGGTGGTGTGAACGGCTCTGTCCGGTAGTTGGCGCTGAGGCGTATGGGTGTTGCATCAGCCTGCCTGATACTTAGCGGCGTTTTTAAATTATGTGCCACTCCGCCGGCGATGCCCACTTCCCAATGGCGCTCCTGGGCTAAACTACCAAAGGACATCAGTACCAACAGAAGAAAGCTGCTTATATGCACGGGTCTTTTCATTTTATCTCCTCTATCTGCTCCTCATCCGGCACGGCTATATACTGCACCGGAACATGCGCTGTCAGCCACACCTTGTTTTCTGAAAGGAAGAACTGAAAGCCGTCCTTATGCATGTCTGCTGCGTTGATATGTAAAACCACCGGCTCGCCATGCCGTTTCCCGACCTGCAAGGCCGTGGCAACATCAGCCGAAAGGTGAACATGGTGCCGCTTTCTCTTTTCAAGCCCTGTTGCCCTGATGGCAAGTAAATTTTTTGTGCTGGTGCCGTGGTAAAGCACGGGAGGCGGTACCTGTGGTGCATAACCAAGTTCTACTGCTACAGAGTGCCCCTGGTTTGCCCTTATTTTTGTTTTGCTTTCGTTAAAGGCGAACCGCTGCTTGTTGTTTGTATCCACCACATGCTGCAGTACCTCAGGGGTAACAGCCATGCCTTTGCTGTTCATTTGGCGGAGCAGGAACCCGACATCCGTCCAGCCCAGCTCATCCAGTTTTATGCCCAGTTGTTCAGGCCGGTGCCGGAGCACCAGGCTCAGAAACTTGCTCAGGCGAATGCTTTCTTTCTCGTTTAACATAAGCACAAATTTGTTTAGTCCCTTTTCTCAGCTGGTGTTACCAGGGCTCTTCCTCGCCTCCAATGCTTCCTGTGCTGTTTCCGAAGCCTTTCTGGGGGCTGTAGGGAGTGCCTCTACCCTCCAGGTGGTCCCGCATGTCTCTATCCAGTTTCAGCCGGTCCAGTCGCATGAATTCAACCCAGAGTTGTTTGTCTCTGGCTGTCATCCTATCTATCAGTTCGCTCAGTTGTAATTGTTTGCCTTCTGCCACTCTCTCTACCAGGTAAGGGTTTGTGCCGAGTAATTCGTTTATTCTTTGGCGGAAGTGGGCATTCAGCAGGTTGTACTTTTCATCGTCCCATTCATTTGTGTTTCTTTCTGCAGGCATATATCGCTTTTAATAGAAGTATTAAATAAATCAGGTATACTTTGATCTGCTGATACGTTAGCTTACGTAACGCTGCACGAACAGACCTCAGAAGCTACAGTATACGCGGGGCAGGTTTTCTGGAGGAAAGGTTCGGGGCCAGCATTTCGCTGCCGGCACAACGCATCGCTTACTATCTAAACGCAACAAATGCATAAAATGCTACGGCATGCACGCACATGGCTGTAAAGGAAAGACACAAACACATCGTTCACCTGCTTGCCCGTTACGGGTGCTTTTCTATCGGGATGGTTTACCTCCTGGTAGGGTCCATTGCTGTTTTATCTTTTCTTAAGATGTCCGAAGATGCTGCGGATGAAGCGCGCATGGTCGAGGTTATAATGGATGTGCCTCTTGGAGAAGTCTTGTTGTGGAGCATCGTCGTGGGCCTTGGGGGCTACATTGTATGGCGGGTATTTGAGGCCGTAACAGACCCTTATGAAATGGGAGGAGATTCTTTCGGACTGGCAAAGCGAACAGGTATCGCTTTGAGCGGCTTTGGCTATGCCATGGTAGCTTATACAGCCATACAAATTATGATGGGAAACAACCAGGGTTCTGAACAGGAAACGCAGTTTTTTATTGCTGAGGTTTTCACCTGGACCGGGGGGCGGTGGTTGGTAGGCTTATCGGGCCTTGTTACCGCGCTAACAGGCCTGGTACAGTTTTATTACGTGATAAAGGGCAACTACATCCAACGCATACATATGGATGCCTTTTCTGAGGGGTGGCGAAAAGTCGTTCATTCCTTAGCCTGGGCTGGTTTCTGCGCCCGGGGAGTTCTCCTGTTAGTGCTGGGCTATTTCTTCATCAAGGCAGCCATACAGGTGGATCCGCAGGAGGTGGGGGACACTGACAGCGCTTTCGATTTTATAGGAGCAGGAGGCAGCACGCTGGGAGACATTGCCTTTATGGTGGTTGCCTTCGGCACAATCGCCTATGGCATTTTCATGTTTGTGTTCGGCATTTTTCACCAGTTCAAAAAAGAATATGATTAGCTGGTGCGGTGGGTGCCGCCTTTCCTTCCAGTGCCGGAAACCACCAGCACATAACTCGTATCGCCAGCGTGAAGCACGAAGACAGCCCCTGGTCTGAAATTTTTTCAGCCGGTGTCCGAACTTCTGTCAGAAAATCTGTCAATTTTTCACCAATTACAAATTGGTAAGCGACTTGCTATAAGTTAGTTAGCTTTTATACTCATGATTTACTTGAACAGACTTAACGTTAAATTAATGAAAGGAGGGTATTATTATGGGAGCATTAGCAAAGCAAGGCAGAAACCTGTTTCCTTCCATGCCATCACTCTTTGATGATAGTATGATGAGGGATTGGTTTAACTGGCCGTTTAACAATAATACAGAGCGGGGCTCTGTTCCGGCTGTTAACGTCAGAGAGACCAAAAACAGCTTCGAACTCGAAGTAGCTGCTCCGGGTATGGACAAGCAGGATTTTAAAATAGAGCTGGATAACAACATGCTCATTATCTCTGCTGAAAAAGAAAACAAGCAGGAGGAGCAGGACGATAAGGGTAATTTTACCCGCAGAGAGTTCAGCTACCAGTCATTTACCCGCAGTTTCAGTCTGCCTGAAAGACTGGTGCAGGGCGACAAGATCTCTGCTAAATACAAAGATGGGATTCTCTGCATCACAGTTCCTAAATCAGAGGAAGCCAAAGAGAAGCCGGTTAAAAAGATAGAAATTTCATAAAAAAAGGCGGTGTTTACCGCCTTTTTTTATGCCCTGCAGAAAGCTTAATCCACAAAACATCGCAATCATCTTTTACGTCACCATTTGCCCGGATAAAAACAACGAGGCAGTAGTGCCCGGAAAAGCGGGAAACCTGTGCTGATTTTATTATATTGATTTGAATTTTATAGGCAATCAGACTTCAGTCATACCAACTGCGCTCCTGTTTTGAGGGCGGTTTCTACAGCAGCTACTAAATGAGAAAAAAGCTTTTATGGATGGCCCTGCCTCTTGCCGGCGTCCTTTCTGTTTCCTGTGTAAAGCAACTGGTATCGGAACGGGAAGCAGGTGTAAAAAACAGCGACTGGCGTACGTATGCCGGAAGCAAGGCAGGTAACCGCTACTCTTCAAACGAGCAGATCACCCCGGATAATGTTAGCCAACTGGAAATAGCGTGGCAATACAGTACAGGCGACAAAGACCCTAATAATCGTTCCCAAATACAGTGCAACCCGATTATGGTAGACGGCGTGCTCTACGGCACATCCCCCTATCTGAAGCTGTTTGCCCTGGATGCCGCCACTGGTGAGCAGAAATGGCTGTTTGATCCGGCCGATGCCGGTAACAACCCGGACGGAAACATGGCCTGGTTTCACCAGATCAACCGGGGGGTGGTGTATTGGGAGAGTGACGGTGGGGAGGAAAAACGCATCCTATACAGTGTAGGCCCCAAACTTTTTGCTGTAAATGCCACAGATGGTGCACTCATAGAAAGCTTTGGCAAAGGTGGCTACATCGACCTTTCCATTGGCCTAGACAGAGAAGGAACAGAAGATGATTATATAGCCGGCACCACTCCCGGTGTCATCTACAAAGATTTGCTCATCATGGGCATGCGTGTAACCGAAGACGGCGATGCCGCACCCGGCCATGTCCGTGCTTTTGATGTGCGCACTGGCGAGCGCCGCTGGATTTTTCATACCATTCCCCACCCGGGAGAAAGGGGGTATGAAACCTGGGAAGATCCGGATGCCTGGCAGAAAATAGGTGGCGCCAACAGCTGGGCGGGCATGTCGCTGGATGAGGAGCGGGGTATTGTCTATGTTCCTACCGGTACAGCCGGGCCTGATTTCTACGGCGGTGTACGCAAGGGGCAGAACCTCTTTGCCAATAGCCTGCTGGCCCTGGATGCGGCCACCGGGAACTATATCTGGCATTACCAGGTGGTGCACCACGACCTGTGGGACCGAGACCTGCCTGCCAACCCAAACCTAGTTACCATTACCAAAGAGGGTAAAAAAATAGATGCCGTTGCCCAGATTACGAAGCACGGATATGTTTTTATGTTCAATAGAGCTACCGGCGAGCCGATTTTCCCAATTGAGGAAAAGGCAGTTCCAACCAATGGCCTGCCTGGGGAAAAGGTGTGGCCATCACAGCCTATCCCGACACTGCCTGAGCCCTTTGCCCGGCATAAGTTCGAGGAGGAGGATGTGTCGGACCTGACGCCGGAAACACACCAGCAGCTGCTGGGAAAGTTCAGGCAGGTGCAGCACAAAGGAATGTTTCACCCACCCAGCAAGGAAGGCAGCTGGATTTTCCCCGGCTATGATGGGGGAGGGGAGTGGGGTGGCGCTGCTGTCGATCCGGCCTCGGGCATCCTGTATGTGAACAGCAGTGAAATGCCCTGGATACTCACCATGATAGATGTGCCGAAGGAGTCCACAAAGGATTTGTCGTTGAAGGGCATCGGTAAAACAGTTTATAATAAATATTGCATCTCCTGCCACGGCACAGAACTCAAAGGGAATGGTACTTCTATTCCGGCCCTGGTTGAGCTGAACAAGCGCATGAACGAGGAACAGGTGAACCATATCATTCAGTCGGGGCGTAACATGATGCCTGCTTTCCGGCAGATATCGGAAGGGGAGCGCATAGCCTTGATTTCCTTTCTTTTGAATTCAGAAGAAAAGGAAGCACATGCCAGATTGGAGCTGGCAAAGGAGGTTGGCGGGGCAGAGGCTGATAACATCGCAGGGCCAAAGAATATTATCGGGGATATACCTTATGTATCAACCGGGTATCACCGTTTCCTGGATAAGAACGGTTACCCGGGCATCAAGCCGCCATGGGGGACCCTGAATGCGGTTGATTTGAATTCCGGAAAGCTTCTGTGGAAGGTGCCGCTGGGAGAGTACGAGGAGCTGACAAAGAAAGGGGTGCCACCAACAGGCACCGAAAACTACGGTGGACCCTTGGTAACAAAAGGAGGCCTGGTGTTTATTGCCGCCACTAAGGACGAAAAAATCAGGGCTTTTGATAAGAAAACAGGAAAGGTACTGTGGGAGGCGAAGCTGCCTGCGGCAGGTTATGCCACACCCGCCACTTACAGCCTGAACGGCAGGCAATATGTTGTGATTGCCTGCGGGGGCGGTAAAATCGGCAGTCCCTCCGGTGACCAGTATATTGCGTTTGCACTGCCGGAAAGTACCAGGTAGTACGCACTCGCGCGCATGGATTCGCCTGATGTGGGAGCATTCCTTTGCCGTATTCTGTAAATAATATATTGTATGGATTGCTTGAAGTACACGGGCGCAATTTCTTGATAAAGAAAACTTAAATACTCCTCAGATGACCTCTAAACTTTTAACTCTTGGATGCGCCGCAGTGCTGTTACTGGGCATCCGCCCTGCTGAAGCGCAGCATTTCCGGGTAAGCGATAACCAGCGTTTTCTAGTGAAAGCAGATGGCACACCTTTCTTTTACCTGGGTGATACCGCCTGGGAGTTGTTTCACAGGCTGAACCGTGAGGAGGCAGATCTGTACTTAAAAAACAGGGCTGAAAAAGGATTTACCGTCATTCAGGCTGTGGTGCTGGCAGAGGTTAACGGCCTGCGGGACCCAAACCCCTACGGCGATTTGCCACTACATAACGAGAACCCTACCAAGCCAAATGAAGCTTATTTTCAGCATGTAGATTACATTGTGAACAAGGCCGAAGAACTGGGGCTGACTATTGGCATGCTGCCTACGTGGGGCGATAAACTGTACAAGCACAGTTGGGGCGTAGGGCCCGAGGTTTTCAACACTTCCAACGCGAGGGTCTTTGGGGAGTACATGGGCAGGCGTTATAAAGATAAGCCTATCATCTGGATATTGGGCGGAGACCGTAACCCGCGCCACGAGCAGGATGAAGCCGTTTGGCGTGCCATGGCAGAGGGCATTACAACCGGGGCAGGCAATGGTGAGGCCGGGAAGGTGCTGATGACGTACCATCCGCAGGGTGGTGCCGGTTCCTCCACCTGGTTTCATAACGACTCCTGGTTAGACTTTAACATGTACCAGACAGGCCACTGCCGTGATGCGAAGGTGTATGAGCATATCAGCCGCGACTATAACCTGAACAACACCAAGCCAACCATGGACGGTGAGCCTATCTATGAGGACCATCCCGTTTGCTTTAACGCGAAAGAGCTGGGCTATTCGGAGGCGCATGACGTACGCCGTGCCGCGTACCAGGACTTGTTTGCAGGTGCTCATGGTCACACCTACGGCTGCCACGACATCTGGCAGATGTATACGCCGGAGCGGAACGCTATCAATGGTCCCAGAAGATCATGGAAAGAGGCATTGGATTTACCCGGAGCTTCTCAGATGACGCATGTCCGGACACTGATAGAATCGCGGCCTTTCCTGACCCGGATCCCAGACCAGGGGCTGGTGCGGGAGGCCTATGCTGGCTCCGAGCGCATTCAGGCTACCCGGGGCGAGGACTTTGCCTTTATTTACAGTACTGCAGGCAAGCCTATTGATGTGAATATGGGGCTGATATCCGGTAAGCATGTGAACGCCACCTGGTTTGATCCGCGTACGGGCCAGTCCACATTTATCGGCAAGTTCAGGAACACAGGCACCAAAGCCTTTACGCCACCTGGTAGCGGCCCTGATAATGATTGGGTACTGATACTCGATGATACAAAAAAGAAGTATGCAGCTCCAAGGAGAAAAGAAGTATAGGATGTTTTTGTAATATAACTTTGCAAACAAAAAATATAATTTTCTAAATGATATAAAGTGCAGCGCACCTGTAAGTGGTCTGGTGTAAGCAGTTGATTATTAGTTTTGAGTGTTGCCTGAAGGCACAGAACTGGTAGACTTGATAAGAGGTGCCTCATGGACCTGGAGGATGGGTGGCACGCAGATACCTGCTATAAGGGAATGGTTTTGGTGCCCTGCAAAGCCGTTACATCTCCGCGTTATACAAACCGGAGGAATTTTATGCTTTAACTTATATCTTATTGCCTTTAAACACGTAATAAAGAATAGGTACATACGCATATATCGCTGCTTCTAAACCTGATCTAAATCATACAGGTGCCGGGCAAATCTGTTGATATTGCCAAGCACACACACTGGGCAAGAATGCTCACTATATTGTAAGGCATTTAAAAGAAGCAAACGCCCTGGGCTTTTGATGCCTGCCATGCGAAATGCCGGGAAACTACCTGGCCCTGGCATTTCGCTGTTACCTCCTGTCAACCTGGGTTGCCTTGTCCTGCTCAGGTTCTTCTCCCTAATGTGTTGCGTTACAACCGGACCATGAGCAGTTACCGCACCCCCAGCATCTGAATCTTACTCCTGTCGGATAGGTAGCATTCGAACAGGTTTAGCCCCCATCCCAGCCATTATGCTGGCTTTCCAACATGTACTATGAACTTCGGCACTATTTGCTGCAGACAAGTCGCTATGCCCCAAAAGCCGTTTCTTACCTGCCATGGTACACCTGCCACTCCTACACACCAGGTGCTCCTGCCACACTGGCTGAGCCTTTCTTTTGAGTTAGTAATGAATGAAACAAGTCCTACACATAACCTTAATAAAGTTGAGAGATGAAAGTAGAACAATTTACAACAAACAATGGCCTTGTACAGGCAGAGTTGGCGGAATTGCGTGAACGGATAAAAGGCAAAACCTTTTCTGATGTGGTGGATGACGAAGGGCATCAGTATGTGGACCTGGTGATGGAAGGCGGTGGCATGCTGGGTATTGCCCTGGTGGGGTATGTGTATGTGCTGGAGCAGGTGGGGTTAAGGTTTCTGCAGTTAGGAGGAACCTCTGCCGGTTCTATCAATGCCATGCTGATGGCGGCCGCCGGACCTAAAAACATGGACGCCAGCACCTGGATTCTGGAAGTTCTGGCAAATAAAGACTTTAATGAGTTTATGGACGGGGACTCAGACGCCAGGGATTTTGTGGACGCAGTCAAGTCAGACAGCAGCATCAAGAAGCTTATCTGGAAAGGAGGGCAGGTGCTGGACAACCTGCGGGACGATTTCGGACTGAACCCCGGGCAAAACTTCCATGACTGGTTGTCGGCGCTCCTGAAAGAAAAGGGAGTGGACACCTGGGGAAAACTGAGGCAACTCAGGGCACAGGGTAATGAAAAACTGAGGCGCAGGGATGGCAGTACTTTCACTTCAGATACTGCAGGCCGGTTGGCCCTTGTGGCAGCTGACATTACCACACAAACCAAGGTGAATTTCCCAACAATGGCAGACTTGTACTGGGCAGATCCTGAGCAGGTGAACCCGGCAGATTTTGTTCGGGCCTCTATGTCCATTCCGTTCTTCTTCCATCCTTTCCGTGTTAAGAACCTGCCGTTTGGCGTGGCTGAGCTAAAAAAATGGAGAGACATTGGGTATACTGGCAACGTACCTGACGAAGTCTTCTTCATAGATGGCGGCATCAACTCCAACTTTCCAATCGATCTCTTCCACGACAACACGAGGGTGCCGGATGCCCCCACTTTTGGCGTGAAGCTGGGAACAGACCGGGACAGACCCAAAGTCATAAGCAAATTCCCCCACCTGATTGGCGCTATTTTCGACTCAGCCCGGCAGGTACATGATTTTGATTTCATTACCAACAACCCTGATTACAAACACCTGGTGCACTGCCTCGACACACACCACTATAACTGGCTTGACTTCAGCATGCCGGATGAGGAGAAACTTCGGTTGTTTGAGGTAGGGGTGAGAGGGGCCGCCAACTTCCTGATAAAGTTTGATTGGGAAAAGTATAAGGAACTGAGGGCAACTATGGTGACACTGAAACATAAGTCTGACGACATGGTAGCCAATGCCGCTGTGCAGAAATTGATAAATGAAGTGAAGCCGGATATTCAGGACACTACCAGGGTTGGGGAGTAAAATGAGGTGGTTGATAAACACAAACCTGTTATTCAGTGAATTAACAGGTTTGTGTTTATCTTAAAGATTAAGTTATTGGTGGCTGAAACTGCTCTTTTCCACATTCTTAACTAGGCACAGAAAGCAACTGTTGGAAGGTTTTCTCTACAGATAAGAGATGCCTCTTTACACCTGGACTGGTGCAAATGCAACCTTGTGCTAAAAAGGATGACGGTTTTGAAAACGATCAGGCCAGAGGCTTTAATATAACTCTCGCTTGCAGAACGCCAGCGAAGGGAATTTGAAATGAAGCAGCCCCAGTCTAAAAATGATGTTACGCTATGCAGTACTTTCTGAAACAGCTAAAGCAAATGTTAAAGGGGAAAAGCTCCCGGTCTGCTTTTCATTTTGAGGTGGAGTGGGGGATTTTACAATGGCGTTCCAGGAAGCGTCGGGACTTGCTGCTTCCTATCAGCCTGAAGCATACACAAACGCAGGCAAGCCCCACAGAAAGGTTCCTGGAGTCAATCAGTCTTCTACCATTACACTGAAGCGAGGTATTGTTTCCTCAGTTTAGGATTATGAGCAGATAAAGCGCAGTGTAGTATTCCCGGAGAAGGAAGGAAAAGACCTGGTGATTCGCCTCCTGGATGAAAAGCAACATTTGATTGCTGTCTGGAAAGTTTCTGCTGCCTGGCCCACCAAGGTGGAGGGGCCAGGTCTTGCATCGGGTGGCAATGAAGTAGTTGTAGAAACGATTGAGCTGGCTCATGAGGGACTATGTATTGAAGGGGAATAAGCACCAAGGCCGCTGGTGCTGAACCTGGCTTCATGTTCAGGGAACAGTGGGTTTTGGAGTGGAACGCCCGCTTTAACAAGGTCTTGTGCTTTTCTGTGGGAGACTAGGCTGCGTTGACAATTATAGCAGCAGTGTCATGGCTGCAGCCAGGTGCAGGAATGCCAGAAAGCTAGAGGCAGTCTTGTCGTATCGGGTGGCGATGCGG
>NZ_BAAGXV010000084.1:0-84542 GCF_054779655.1 Pontibacter brevis | reverse complement strand
TTGGTCAGAAAAACAGCCTGCTTCTCTAAAAAAGAGCAGAATCACTACAACGCCATGAAGCTAATATTCTATTACCGAAACCATCATACATTCTAGACCACAACCTTTTTGTTTTACATAAGCATGCCCTGCAAAACACCTGCCTTATCTTCTTCATTATCAACAACCAACACCTTCTTTCCTCCTCAAAGCACACCTTTAACAGACAGTTGTTTTCGGTTGATAAATAAATAGATAAAACATTTCATACTGCTGTCACTAGTACCTGTTTCATTTTTCCTTACATTAGTTAAATCTCTGGTTTGCTGTGTAGCGGGCAAAACTACTTTACGCAAGGGGTGCTGATTGCGGCAAACATTTTTTTGTTTAGCCGTTAATACAAAGGTGATCAGTAATGCTGTATTAATACATTACTGACTTTAGATATTATAGATCCAATCAGATTTCATTTTAGAACATTTTTCGTTAATTTCGCTTTATTAGTGATACAACACGGACATATAACCAAAATAAAACATGTCAGAAATTGCTGAAATTATTTTAGAAGGTAAATCCTATCAAATGCCGATTGTGGTGGGTACTGAAGATGAAAAAGCCCTTGACATTTCATCTTTACGCGCGCAGTCAGGCCATATTACCTTAGATCCTGGATACAAGAACACAGGAGCCACCTCCAGTGCTATCACCTTTCTGGATGGTGAAAAAGGCATCCTTCGCTATAGAGGCTATCCCATTGAGCAGCTTGCGGAAAAATCTAACTTTATCGAAGTAGCTTACCTGCTTATCTACGGCTCTCTTCCTACAGCACAGGAGCTTAATGATTTCAGCGACAGAATCAGACGCCATACGCTTGTAAATGAAGACATGCGCAAGATTCTGGATGGCTTTCCATCTACAGCGCACCCTATGGGCATTCTTTCTGCTTTGGTGAGTTCGCTTACAGCCTTCTATCCGGAGTCACTAAAGTCTAACCAGACGCAGGACGAGATGGACTTATCCATTATCCGCCTGATGGCGAAAATGCCTACCATTGCGGCCTGGTCATACAAGAATTCTATCGGCCATCCGGTTGTCTATCCGAAAAACAAGCTGGACTATGGCTCTAACTTCCTGAACATGATGTTTGCCTACCCTACCGAAGCTTATGAGGTTGACCCGGTAGTAGTAGACGCCCTGAACAAGCTTCTTATCCTGCATGCTGACCACGAGCAAAACTGCTCTACGTCTACAGTACGTCTGGTTGGGTCTGCCCATGCCAGCCTTTACTCTTCTGTGTCTGCCGGTATCAGCGCCCTGTGGGGACCGCTGCACGGTGGTGCAAACCAGGCCGTTATTGAGATGTTGGAAGCGATAAAAGCGGACGGCGGCGACTCGAAGAAATTCATCGAGAAGGCGAAAGACAAAGATGATCCGTTCCGCCTGATGGGATTCGGACACCGTGTGTACAAGAACTTTGACCCACGCGCTAAAATCATCAAGAAATCAGCTGATGATGTGTTGTCTGCACTTGGAGTGAAAGACCCTGTACTGGACATCGCAAAAGAACTGGAAGAAGCTGCCCTGAACGACTCTTACTTCGTGGAGCGTAAGCTTTACCCGAACGTTGACTTCTACTCTGGCATTATTTACCGTGCCCTTGGTATACCAACGAACATGTTTACTGTGATGTTTGCCCTTGGCCGCCTGCCAGGATGGATTGCTCAGTGGAAAGAAATGCGTGAGAACAAAGAGCCAATTGGCCGTCCTCGCCAGGTCTATGTTGGTGAAACGGAGCGTGACTATGTTTCTGTAGAAAACAGATAGTATACATCATCATATAAAAAAAAAGGCTGATCTAACGACCAGCCTTTTTTTTTTATATGATGTCATTTCGAACGCAGTGAGAAATCTGGTTTATTTCATTGCCTCGAAATATTTCAGTTCTCTCACAATCGTTCAAGATGACAAAATGAGAGGGAGTTATACATACTCTCGAACAACGAAAAAAGAATAACGAACAACGAAACTTACAGCACCCGCATCTCGATGCGGCGGTTTAGCTGGCGGTTTTCTTCGGAGGTGTTAGGTTGTACCGGTTTGGTTTCACCGTAGCCTTTGTAGCGGAGGCGGTCTTTACTGATGCCGTTGCTGCTGAGGTAATCTACAACCGCTTTTGCTCTCTTCTCTGAAAGTACCTGGTTATCCCTGTCAGAGCCTACATCATCCGTGTGGCCCGCTATCTCCATCTTCACCTTTTCGTTTTGCCGCAGGAACCGGATAAGCCTGTTAAGCTCTGTTTTTGATTTTCGCTCCAGGTTATATTTTCCAGTATCGAAGAACAGGTTATTCAGCACAACGGCAGCACCTGCCTTTATTGGTTCCAGGTATACATCCAGTGCCACCGGCGACAAAGATTTCGGGGAAGTATAATCAAAACTCAGGCTACTCATCAGGTAGTCCGGTGCGCTTACATAAAGGGCATATTGCTTTCCTTCTGTCAGCACTACCGTATATTCGCCGTTCACTCTATCAGAGCTTACCTGCTGTACCAGCGAATCATTTTCCACGTCATACAGCTGCACCTGGGCGCTAAGAGGCTTTTTTGTTGTCTTATCGAACACCCGGCCTTGCGCATAGGTGCTGTTCTCACGGCTGCGCCAGGCTGCCGGCACATCAAAGCGGTAGAGTTGTATGGAGGCAGCTCCGGCATCCGTGTTCACCTGCCTTGAGTAGTAACCTACGGCATTATCAGGTGTAATAAAGAGGGAACCCTCATCGGCATGTGTATTGAGGGGATACCCCAGGTTCTGGGGTTCCGACCACTTTTTGTTTTTCTCTCTTGTTGTTTTAAAGATATCCAGACCTCCCATACCTAAATGCCCGTCGCTTACAAAATACAGGGTAGAGCCACTGGTATGGATAGAGGGCGCCATGTCCCGGCCAGTAGAATTAACAGTAGGTCCCAAGTTTACAGGCTGTTGCCATGAACCATCTTCGTTCAGGTGAGACACCCAGATGTCTTCCTTGCCAACTCCCCCGCTTCGCGTGGATGAAAAGTAGAGGGTGCGGCCGTCGGCAGAAAGGCTCGGCTGCGAATCCCATGCTCTGGAGTTAACGGTCTTGCCCATGTTTCTGGGCTTGCTCCACTCCTCCCCGGTCCTGAAGGAGATGTACAGGTCGCAGTCACCCTGGCTGTCAGGGCGGTTGCAGGACGTAAACACAAGCGATTTTCCATCGCCGGAGATAGTGGCGGCTCCTTCGTTGGCATGCGAGTTGATGGCATTGGAAATAGGAACCGGATCCTGCCACTCCCTGTCTACCCGCTCGCTGATGAAAATATTCTCATCGTGATCAGGCCGTGAGCTGGCGCGGGCAGTGTAAATAAAATAGCGCTGATCGGCAGTGGTATAGGGAAAATACTGCAGGCCAAACCGGTTCAGGTTACCAGGCATTTCAACCGGGTCGAACTTAATTGGCTGCTGGATAGCCTGCATGGCAAATTCTGCCGTTTTCACCTGGCTTTGTGCCCATGTCACCAGTTTCGGGTTCCTTGGCTTCGACTTCAGGAAAGCTTCATAGTTCTGTCTGGCAGCCTCATACTCCCCTCGCTCAAACTGAAGATCGGCCAGGTCAAAGTAGTATCCCCCGTAGGCAGGGGTATAAGGGGCAAGTTGCAGGCCTTTTTGCAGAAGGTTATAGACCGCTACTTTATTGCCCATCATCTTGTTCAGGTTCGCAGCCCTGATATAGGCCTCCACAAAGTTAGGGTCTTTGTCTATTGCTTGCGATAAAGCATCTAAGGCACGGTTGAAGTCACGTGCCCGGGCATAATCATTGGCCCTCTCATATAAACGCTCCGCCTTAGAAGAGTTAGTACTCAGTTTCTGATTTTGTGCTAAACTGGCGGTGGCAGTGCCCACCATCAGGAGCAAGGCTGCAAGCAGAGGTTTATACATAAGGTGATTAAGGGATATCCATGTATTTATGCGTTTGTAGCGAAACACGCCATTTCGGATTTTCCTTGACGTACTCTACTATCAGCGGCATGATGTTACTAGCCTTACTCCACTCCGGCTGCAGGTACAACTTACAGTTTTCCCCTACCAGTGCGGCGTGTTCCTCGGCCCACTTAAAATCGCTTCTGTTAAAGATAATAACTTTTAGTTCATCTGCAAAAGGATACACTGTTGCATCAGGGGCCTTGAACTTTTTAGGCGAAAGGCACACCCAGTTCCAGCTTCCACTGATTGGGTATGCGCCGGACGTTTCAATCAGCGTTTGGATACCCCGCTCCTGCAACTGTGCCGTTAAAGGCTGCAGGTTGTAAAGCAAAGGCTCACCGCCCGTTATCACCACGGCCTTTCCCGGATAAGCATCTGCCATCTCCACAATATCTCCTACATTCGTAAGCGGGTGTTGCTCCGCATCCCACGACTCCTTTACATCACACCAGTGGCAGCCTACATCGCAGCCCCCTAATCGTATAAAATAAGCGGCAGTACCGGTATTGGCACCCTCGCCCTGTATGGTATAAAAAGCCTCCATTAAAGGAAGTGCGCTGCCATCTTTAGGCACCGTGTGGATAGAGGCTGTTTTGTATGCTTTTGTTGTTGATTCCAATCTTTTATTGCTGCGGCAGCACCACTTAGATGGGCTGCCCTGTTGTATGCTTATTTATTGTGCAGCTGCTTGCCTGCAACCGCACAGAACCTGCAATTTAGCTAAAAAACAAACAAGTGTAGCGGCTGCTTCCGTTCCACATTAATACCAGACCAGCAGTTTTTGCACTATATTTTATGCAGCTGACAATAAAAGTTGAAGAAAATTAGCATTTGTCTAAAACAGGCACTACTTTGGAGCATCATAAGCAATGAAGCAGGCAAATAAAATATCACTTTCTTCGCTGTCCATTCTACTGGATGGCTTTGCCGCGCCCATTTCTTTCTCTTCTATTACCGCTACGATTATTACAACCCCTTATGGGGTTCTGCAATACATATCGTCCCGTTCATAGATTCCGCTTTAATTGCGGCATCAGCCTCCTGGCAGGCAATTCTCCTATTTTAGTATCTCATAAACAACCCTCTTATGCTGGTTTTAAAATTCGGCGGCACTTCGGTGGCAAACGCCCAGGCTATCATGCAGATAGCCACGGTCCTAAAAGAAAAAGCTTATCCCCGTAACATGGTGGTGGTGGTGTCGGCCATGTCCGGTGTCACGGACATGCTGGTGTCCTGTTATCAGAAAGCGGCACAGCACGACGCCTCCTATCATGAGGTGATCCAGCAGCTGGAGACAAAACACATGGAGGCTATTGAACAGCTGGTGCCCTTCAGCTATCAGATTGATATCAAAGGAAAGGTGAAGCTCCTCCTCCGGGAACTGGAAGATATCTGCCAGGGCGTTTTTCTGCTGGATGAGCTGAGCGATGGCATCAAGGCAAGGATTATGTCTTATGGCGAATTGCTGTCATCGTCTGTAATTTCTGTCGCTTTCAACCACCACGATTTACCGAACACACTGATTGATAGCCGGGACTACATTGTAACAGACAATAATTTCCTGAATGCAAAAGTAGACCAGAAGAAAACCTACGCCCTCATCAAAGCACGTATGGCTGATGTTCCGCTGGTGATAGCCCCTGGCTTTATCTCGCGCACTGAAACAGGCAAAACATCCGTTCTGGGCAGAGGTGGTTCAGATTACACGGCCTCCATCTATGCAGCGGCCCTGGATGCAGAAAGGCTGGAAATATGGTCTGATGTGGATGGGATGTATACAGCAGATCCACGCAAAGTGAAGGCAGCCCATTCTATTAAGGAGCTGAGCTATAAAGAGGCGATGGAACTGGCTTATTTTGGAGCAAAGGTGCTTTACCCGCCAACCATTGCGCCACTGGTGGCAGCCGAAATCCCCCTGATGCTGAAGAATACCTTCAACCCTTCTCATAAGGGCACTCTGATAACCGCTTCTCCTGCTTCGGGGCAAAACAGTATCAAAGGAGTTTCATGCATCGACAACATAGCCCTTATCACCCTTAGTGGCAGCGGCATGGTGGGTGTTCCGGGTATTGCCATGCGCATGTTCAAGGCAGTAGCCACGCGCAACATCAACATCTACTTTATCACACAGTCTTCGTCGGAGCAAAGCATTACCATTGCCATGGCCGACCAGGAAGGACAGCCTGCCCTCGAAGCCTTAACAAAAGAGTTTGCGCATGACATTGAGGTGAATGATGTGGACCCGGTTAGCTTAGAGCCGCAGATGAGTATCGTGGCGATTGTAGGCAACGGTATGATACAGCAGCCAGGCATTGCCGGAACCATGTTTTCGATACTGGGCAGCCACAACATTAACATACGAGCCATTGCGCAGGGGGCAACAGAGCGTAATATCTCCATTGTGGTACGGGGTGATGACGCTGTTAAAGCCGTAAACCTCCTGCACGATAGTTTCTTTTTAGCTAAAACAGAAAAACAGGCCGAAGCACTGGCCTAAAGGTGCATTTCAGATATGAATGATTCAGACTATGTAAAGGTCTTTGCACCAGCCACCGTTGCCAATGTATGCTGCGGTTTTGATGTGCTGGGTTTCGCCCTTGACCAACCCGGTGATGAAGTATGGGCCCGTAAAACAGAGAAGCCCGGTGTCACCATCTCTGCCATTGAAGGTATCAGTGGCCTCTCTTTTAGCCCGGAAGAAAACGTAATAGGCGTAGTAGCACAGAAAATGCTCGCTGACGTTGAAGCGCCTTTTGGTGTTGACCTTCAGCTACGCAAGGGCATGCCAGTAGGCAGTGGACTGGGTAGCAGCGCCGCCAGTTCGGCAGCCGCGGCTTATGCCGTAAACGAGTTGCTGGGGAGGCCATTTAAAACAGAAGAGCTCGTGGTGTATGCCATGGAAGGAGAACGGGTAGCCTCCGGTTCTGCCCATGCTGATAATGTGGCGCCATCTTTATTGGGTGGCTTTGTGTTGGTAAGGAGCTATGACCCACTAGATATTATTCCGCTGGGTGTGCCTGTAGAACTGTACTGCACCTGTGTACACCCACTGGTAGAGCTGAAAACCTCCCTCGCCAGGAGCATCCTTAAAAAGGAAATCCCGCTGCAAAAAGGCATCAGGCAATGGGGCAACTTAGCTGCCCTGATGGCGGGCCTGCTGAAAGGCGACTACAGCCTGATCAGCCGCAGCCTGCACGATGAGATATTTGAACCGGAACGGGCATTTCTTATTCCCCTCTTCAAGCAGGCAAAGCAAGCAGCACTGGATGCGGGCGCATTGGGAGCCGGCATCTCCGGCTCGGGCCCGTCTATTTTCGCCTTGTCCTCCACGGAGGAAAAGGCCAGAGAGGTTAAACAAGCCATTGAGCAGGTATATGCCTCAAGCGGCATACACTTGAACACTTATGTTACGCAGGTGCCTGAACAAGGGGCCCGGGTCATACAGCAACCATCTTTACACGCACAAGCATGAAATACTATAGCACCAATCGTACCTCCCCTAAAATGAGTTTTAAGGAGGCTGTAATCAAAGGACTGCCCCAGGACAAAGGCCTGTTTTTTCCTGAGCAAGTTCCGGTTTTACCTGCCTCCTTCTTTGAAGCATTGCCAGACATGGCCCTGCCAGCGATTGCATTCGAGGTTCTGAAACACTATACAGCACCGGATATCAGCCCTGATGCCCTGCGGGCTATTTGTGAGGAGGTGTTTACTTTCCCTATCCCGTTGGTACAGGTAGAGCAGGGTGTTTTTGCGCTGGAGCTGTTTCATGGGCCGACCTGCGCCTTTAAAGATGTAGGAGCCCGTTTTATGTCGCGCTGTTTACAGGCCTTTGCCGAGCCGGATAAACCGGTGACGGTGCTGGTTGCCACTTCCGGCGACACCGGCAGTGCCGTGGCCAACGGGTTTCTGGGTGTAGATAACATCGAGGTGGTGATTCTGTACCCAAAAGGGGGCGTGAGCGAGATACAGGAGATGCAATTCACCACGTTGGGGCAGAACATCAAAGCTGTTGCCGTGGAAGGCACTTTTGATGACTGCCAGCAACTGGTGAAGCAGGCTTTCTCAGACGAGGCACTGGCAGGCGAAATGAACCTGTCTTCTGCTAATTCTATTAACGTGGCCCGCTGGTTACCACAGATGGTATACTACTTCCATGCTTGGGGGCAATGGCGCAGACGGCATCCTGAAAAAGATCCTGCTGGCGCCACCTTTGCAGTACCAAGCGGAAACTTCGGCAACCTGGCAGCGGGTGTTATTGCCAGGCAAATGGGCCTGCCGGTACGCCATTTCATCGCAGCCACCAACAGAAACAAAGTAGTGCCTGCCTACCTGGAGTCCGGGGAGTATACGCCGGCACCTTCTGTAGCCACCATTGCGAATGCCATGGATGTAGGCAGTCCAAACAATTTCCCGAGAATACAGGAGATGTTCGGCAACGACTACGAAGCCCTGAAGCAGGTGCTAAAAGGCTACTGGACCGATGATGCTCCTATCAAAGAGGCGATTGAGCAAGTGAACAAAGAACACCATTACCTCCTGGACCCGCACGGGGCCATTGCTTACCTGAGCCTGAAGCAGTACCTCCCTGCGCTTGAAACAGATGGTATTTTCCTGGAGACTGCCCATCCGGCCAAGTTCAAAGGAAGCATAGACGACATTCTGGGTTCTGACATTCAGCTGCCGGAACAGCTACAGGCTTTCCTGAACAAACCCAAGCAGTCAGGCTGCATCGGGAACGATTACAGCCAGTTTGCCGCACTGCTTCAAGAGCAGCATAAGCTGCAGACGCAGGGTTGAAGATAGCCCGCTGCTTGTGAGCTGCCGGTTAGTTTAGCACTAACCAGACCCAAGCCCCTCCGTGGATGGGAATTTTTCCTCATTTGTGGAATTCCCCTCTTAGGGGGCAGGGGCAGGTTTTTTTCAGCAACAGAGAAGTGCCAGCAGCTCAAAATCATATAGAAGAAAATGACGCTTTCTTTCTTAGTAGAGAAAAGCCCAAAACCATACCATCCATACCATGAAAGTCCTGAAATTTGGGGGAACAACTGTCGGATCTGTTCAAAACATCCTCACTTTATTAAATACACTCGCAGAAGAATCAAAAAGAGAAAAACCAGTTGTTGTTCTGTCTGCCATGAGCGGCGTAACCAATGCCCTGAACGGGTTGGCAGATGCTGCGGCTGCAGGCCAGAATTACAGTGCGCAGCTCGATGAGCTGGAGCATCGCCATATAGCAGTAGCAAAAGAACTGTTGGTGGGGCAGCAATTAGAGGAGTCTGTTGTAGCACAACTGGATGTCTATTTTACAGAGCTAAGGCGCTTGCTGCAGCATATTCAAAGCCTGCGCGAACTAACCCCGAAAACCCGTGATCTGGTTCTTTCCTATGGCGAGCGCTGTGCCACCTACCTGGTTAGCAAGGTTGCTGAGCTTCATTTATCCAAGGCTTTGTTTGTAGATGCCGCTTCTCTTATCAAAACAGATAGCAGCTTCGGCCACGCCCGGGTACAGACCGACTTAACAAACCAGTTGATCCGTAGTTTCTACAACGAATATGCTGACCATTTACTTTTTGTAACAGGCTTTATAGCCAGCGACAACCACGGCCAGGTTACTACCCTGGGACGCGGCGGAAGCGACTACACAGCCGCCCTGATAGGTGCCGCCCTCAACTGCTCTGAAATACAGATATGGACGGATGTGAATGGCATGATGACGGCCGACCCTAAAATGGTCAAAAAGGCTATCCCCCTGACGGAGCTGTCTTATACCGAGGCCATGGAGCTTTCATATTTTGGGGCAAGAGTGATCTATCCGCCTTCCATGACGCCTGCGTTCCTGAAGAGAATCCCGATTGTGATCCGAAACATCACCAATCCCTCCTTTCCGGGAACGGTTATAAAGCATGACTCCCAGAAATCAACTTCCAATATAAAGGGTATCTCTTCTGTTAACGACACCAGCATCATTAACCTGCAGGGCAGCGGAATGGTGGGAAAAGCCGGCTACAGTGGGCGCTTGTTCTCCCTGCTGGCGCGGGAGCAGATAAACATCATCCTGATTACGCAGGCCTCCTCTGAACATAGCATTACGTTTGCTGTTAATCCGGCTGATGCCGTGAAAGCAAAGCAGCTCATAGAACAGGAGTTTGAGCTGGAGCTGCAGGCGGAGAAACTGGAAAAGCCGATGATAGAGCAGGATTTGTCTGTACTGGCGATTGTAGGCGAGAACATGAGACAAACTCCGGGGATATCCGGCAAATTGTTTCATGCCCTGGGCCGGAACGGTATCAATGTCCGGGCCATTGCACAGGGCTCATCAGAGTATAATATCTCTGTCATCATCTCCAAAGAAGACCTGCGGAAAGCACTTAATACCGTACACGATGCCTTCTTCACAGAATTAAAGAAAACGCTGCACGTGTTCTGCCTGGGCACGGGAAACATCAGTACTACCCTTTTTCGGCAGCTGCAGGAACATCATGCTTACCTGCAGCAGCACAACGGCATACAGGTAAAACTGATGGGAGTGAGCAACTCCCGCAGCATGGTGTTCGATGCAGACGGAATATCACTGGAAAACTGGCAGCAGGTGCTGGAGACGGCCGGTGAGCCAGCCGACCTGCAGGAGTTTGTGAAACGCATGCAGCAGATGAACCTGCCGAACTGTGTACTGGCTGATAATACGGCCAGCCCTGCTCCTATCAGCTTCTACGAAGATGTATTCCGTTCCAACATCTCCATCGTCACGTGCAACAAAATAGGGAATTCCGCTGATTATCAGCAATATAAAACCTTTAAAGACACCGCCCTACAGCATGGGGTAGACTTCTACTATGAAACAAATGTAGGAGCTGGACTTCCTATTGTAAGGACGCTTAAAGACCTGATGATGAGCGGCGACAGGGTGTTGCGAATAGAGGCTATTCTGTCCGGAACCATTTCCTTTATATTCAACAATTTTAAAGGTAACGCTTCTTTCCACGATGTGGTGAAACTGGCGCAGGAAAAAGGTTTTACAGAACCAGACCCGCGCGATGATTTAAGCGGTCTTGACTTTATGCGGAAGATGCTCATCCTGGCGCGTGACGCTGGCTACCCGCTCGAGGCAAGCGATGTTCAGATAGAAAACATACTGCCTCCCTCCTGCCTCCAGGCTGCCAGCGTACCAGAATTCTATGCAGAACTGAAAGCAGCAGAAGATTACTTTGTAGAGCTGAAGGAAAAAGCAGAAAAGAGCGGTAAAGTGCTGCGCTACATTGGTTCACTGGAAAACGGACAGGTAAAAATCTCGCTCCAGATGGTAGATGAAAGCCATCCCTTCTACACCCTCTCCGGCAGCGACAACATCATTTCCTTCACCACCGACCGCTACAGAGAACGGCCTATGGTGGTGAAAGGCCCTGGTGCCGGAGCCGAGGTTACCGCTGCAGGAGTGTTCGCAGATATTGTAAATGTGGGGAGCCATTAACAGGCTTTGGTATCAAAAGCAGAAGGCCCTTTGGTTATATAACCAAAGGGCCTTCTGCTTTTATCTTATAAACGGAACAAGTAGCGGGACCACACCGGGTCTTTTTCCAGTCCCAACGGGACGACCTGTTGATTGAAATCAAAGTCAACCTTCCTATAGCTCCAGAGGAGCTATAGGTGTTAAAAGGAAAGAGGCTATCAACAGATCGTCCCGCTGGGACTATTCTATTGCTTCACTTCTTTTACAATCTTAAGCGTCAACCTCTTTCTTTGCGGCTTTTAGTGTGTTCTTCAGCAGCATGGCGATTGTGAGTGGACCTACTCCACCAGGTACTGGTGTGATGAAGCTGCTCTTGGGTGCTACCTCCTCGAATTTAACGTCGCCTTTCAATCTGAAACCTGATTTACGGGAAGCATCCGGCACGCGGGTTGTTCCTACATCAATCACTACCACACCTTCTTTCACCATATCAGCAGTAACGAACTCCGGCTTACCAATGGCTGCAATGATAATATCTGCCTGGCGGGTAAACGATGGCAGGTCTTTGGTGCGGCTGTGACAGAGGGTAACGGTACAGTTACCCGGGTACGCGCTCTTCGCCATCAGGATGCTCATGGGCGAACCTACAATGTTGCTTCGGCCAATCACCACGCAGTGCTTGCCACTGGTTTCGATTTCATAACGCTCCAGTAACTGCAGGATACCAGCTGGTGTGGCAGGCAGGTAGGCAGGCAGACCAGCCACCATACGGCCCACGTTAATGGGATGGAAGCCGTCTACGTCTTTTACCGGATCAATCGCCTGCAGTACTTTCTCAGGGTCGATGTGCTTTGGCAATGGTAACTGCACGATAAAGCCATCAATCTCTTCAGAGAGGTTTAGCTCTTTTATTTTCAGAAGCAATTCCTCTTCAGAAATGGTGTCTTCATAATGAAACAGGGAAGACTCGAAGCCTACACGCTCGCAGGCCAGCACTTTATTATTTACGTAGGTAACAGAGCCGCCGTCGTTTCCGACAAGTATAGCCGCCAGGTGTGGCGTTTTGCCTCCCTTGGCTTTTATTTCAGTTACTTCGGCAGCTATTTCATTTTGTATGGCTTCGGATGTTTTTTTACCGTCGAGCAGGGTCATAGTTCAATGATGCGTTATAAATTAGGAATCAAAAGATGTGAATGTATCTATCTGCCATTGTTGGTGTTATCACCAACAACAAGGGCCGTAGGTTTACTTACTGACAAAAGTTAAAGCTAAGAAACAAAAGGCTCTTCTTTTTCTTCTGTTGCTGCACCACAAAGCCCTATAACAAACAAGCCCCGACGCGTGGGTGCACGTCGGGGCTGTTTAGTTATTAGTCGAGTTTCAGCACGGCAAGGAAAGCTTCCTGCGGAATTTCCACGTTGCCCACCTGGCGCATGCGTTTCTTACCTTTCTTCTGTTTTTCGAGGAGTTTACGCTTACGGGAGATATCGCCGCCGTAGCACTTGGCCAATACGTTTTTGCGCAGTGCTTTTACGGTTTCGCGGGCGATGATTTTCTGACCGATAGCAGCCTGAATCGCAATCTCAAACATCTGGCGCGGCAGCAACTCACGCAGCTTCTCGCACAGGCGCTTGCCCCAGTCATAGGCTTTGTCGCGGTGTACGATGGCACTCAGCGCATCTACCTTCTCCCCGTTCAGCATCACATCCAGCTTCACCATGTTAGAGGCCCGGAAGCCGATCAGTTCATAGTCGAGGGAGGCATAGCCGCGGGAAATAGTTTTTAGCTTATCGAAGAAGTCAAAGACAATCTCAGCTAGTGGCATCTCGAACGTCAGTTCCACGCGATCGCTGGTCAGGTACGTCTGGTTCTTCAGAATCCCGCGCTTGTCCATACACAGCGTGATGATAGGCCCCACATACTCTGACTTGGAAATGATCTGGGCTTTAATGAACGGCTCCTCAATGTGGTCGATGTAGTTAGGCTCCGGCATTTCGGAAGGTGCGTTTACCTTCACCATCTGTTCTTTGGTTGTGTAGGCATGAAACTGCACCGACGGCACGGTCGTAATCACCGTCATGTCGAACTCACGCTCGAGGCGTTCCTGCACAATCTCCATGTGGAGCATACCCAGGAAACCGCAACGGAAACCGAAACCAAGGGCAGCAGATGTCTCTGGCTCCCAGACCAGGGAAGCATCGTTCAGCTGCAGCTTCTCCATTGAGGAACGCAGTTCTTCGTACTCACTGGTTTCTACCGGGTAAATACCGGCGAACACCATCGGCTTCACATCTTCAAACCCCTGAATGCCTTTAGCCGGGCGGTCAACGTGCGTAATCGTATCCCCTACTTTTACCTCTTTGGCATTTTTGATACCCGAGATAAGATAGCCTACATTACCGGCAGCCATCTCATTGCGCGACTCCTGGTTCAGTTTCAGAACCCCAATTTCATCCGCTTCGTATGTTTTGCCGGTGTTAATGAATTTTACCTTCTCCCCTTTCTTCAGGGTGCCGTTGAATATTCTGAAATATACTTCAATACCTCTGTAAGAATTAAAAACAGAGTCGAAGATCAAGGCCTGTAGCGGTGCCGCAGGGTCTCCTTTCGGGGCCGGAATGCGGTCGCAGATGGCATTCAGAATATCCTCGATGCCAATACCTGCTTTACCGGAAGCCAGGATGATGTCTTCTTTATCGCAGCCGATCAGTTCAATTACCTGGTCCGAAACTTCCTCCGGCATTGCGTGCGGCAGGTCAATTTTGTTCAGTACCGGAATAATTTCCAGATCATTGCCAATGGCCAGGTATAAGTTAGAGATTGTCTGCGCCTCTATACCCTGAGAGGAGTCAACGATCAGCAAAGCGCCTTCGCAGGCCGCTATAGAACGGGAAACCTCATAGGAAAAGTCCACGTGCCCAGGGGTGTCAATCAGGTTGAGTACATAGTCCTCGCCTTTGTAATGGTAATTCATCTGGATGGCATGGCTCTTAATGGTAATACCACGCTCACGCTCCAGGTCCATGTTATCTAGTAGCTGGTTTTGCATTTCACGCTCCGCAACCGTTTGGGTGTACTCCAGTAAGCGGTCGGCCAGGGTGCTCTTACCGTGGTCGATGTGGGCAATGATGCAGAAATTACGGATGTTCTTCATGTAGTAATTATACGGAATACAAAGTTAAAGAATATTCCTGTCAAAAGTGAATTTTAACACTCCAGTTACAAAATTCAGCCTTTATACTGGAGGCAGTAGCTGCAGCCATTTGGTTGTTATAGATAAAATTGTAATTTTTAAACCCGGAACAACACCCTTTCTAGGAAATATCAGTACAATAACGCGACTACATATTTTTGCACATGCCTGAGACACAAATTTCAAAGCCATCGAACCAACAACCTGACGAGCTGAAATCTGAACTATCCGCTCTACGTGAAAAAGTTGCTTTCCTGGAAAGAGTCGTTCACGAGGTTCCAGCCAACATTTATATTTCAAGTCTGGAAAAAGGGGTGCTTTGGTGTAACAAAACAAATGAGGAATCCCTTGGCTATACGCTGGATGAAATCAGGGAAATGGGCGGGAAAGAATACCTCTATAAAATAGTACATCCTGAAGACCATAATGTACCTGAGGACAGTATCAACCACTATGAACATTTTGCCGGGGCTGAATTTGGAGGCATCTTCAGGGCCAGGCATAAGGATTCGGAATACTACAAATGGTTTATGGGCTGGGCCAAGGCATATAGCAAAGATGATGAGGGACAGGTAAAAGAGCTCCTGTGTGTGGATGTAGATTTAAGTCCGCAGATGAACACAGACAAGCAGCTGGCAGAGGCGCTTAAAGAAAACCTCAGGCTTAAATACAAGCTTCTCATCAACAGTCTTCGGAAGAGAGAACTTGAGGTGCTGACTTTGGTGTGCAAGGGGTATAGCACCAAAGACATTGCCAAACAACTGTTTATCAGCACCAACACCGTCAGTACCCACCGAAAAAACATACAACACAAACTCGGCACCAATAATGTGGCAGACCTGGTTTCACTGGCAAAGGAAGCAGGTTTAGGGTAAGGCTACGCCATTGGTATTTATAGCGTCACCTGATGTTGTAGCAGCGCCGGCCCAAGGGTGCTGGCGCTCACCATTCCTACTCTTCCAGATGAATCCTGTTATACCGCAAATTCTTCCCTGCTTCCATGCAAAGCGCACAAAAGCCACTGCAAAAGCAGTAAGTGAGTACATCCTTTACAGCACCACATGATAGGCTTTAGGCAGCAATTCTGCCAGAAAAAGCCTACATTTGCATTAAATAAGAAGAAATCTTGTTCAAGTATATATGCAAGTTACGACCGTAGAACCTTATAAGCCTGTAAACCACATCCGTGTGGTTACAGCCGCCTCTCTCTTCGATGGCCACGATGCCTCCATTAACATCATGCGTCGCATCATACAGGCCTCAGGAGCCGAGGTGATCCACCTGGGCCACAACCGCTCCGTGCAGGAGATAGTAGATTGTGCCATCCAGGAAGACGCTCAGGCCATTGCCATCACCTCCTACCAGGGTGGGCACATAGAGTATTTTAAATACATGTACGACCTGCTGCAGGAGCGTGGCAGCAGCCATATCCGGTTGTTCGGTGGCGGCGGCGGCGTTATTCTGCCAGACGAGATAGAGGAACTGCATGCCTATGGCATCACCCGCATCTACTCCCCCGACGATGGCCGCTCTATGGGCCTGCAGGGTATGATCAACGACATGTTGCAGAAGTGTGACTTCCCTACCGGCAAAGACCTGAACGGAGAAGCAAAGCACCTGCGCGAGAAAGACCCCAAAGCCATTGCCCGCCTGATTTCCGCCGCTGAGAATTTCCCGGAAGAAGCGCGTGGCATCCTAAATGAGGTAAAGGAGCAGGCAAAAGAAGTAAAAACCCCTGTTTTAGGTATAACAGGTACAGGCGGTGCAGGTAAGTCATCTTTGGTAGATGAACTGGTGCGCCGCTTCCTGATGGATTTCCCTGACAAGAAAATCGCGATCATCTCCGTGGATCCTTCCAAACGCAAGACAGGTGGCGCACTCTTAGGTGACCGGATCCGGATGAACTCTATCTCTAACGACAGAGTGTACATGCGTTCGCTGGCCACCCGCCAAAGCAACCTGGCCCTGAGTAAGTATGTGCAGGATGCCGTTGATATTGTAAAAGCCGCTGACTTCGACCTCATCATACTGGAGACATCCGGCATAGGCCAGTCTGACACAGAAATTATTGAGCATTCTGATGCCAGCCTCTATGTGATGACGCCAGAATATGGCGCCGCCACACAGCTCGAGAAAATCGACATGCTGGATTTTGCTGATGTCATTGCGTTAAATAAGTTCGACAAGCGTGGCGCATTGGACGCCCTGCGCGATGTAAAGAAACAGTATAAGCGCAACCACCAGCTGTGGGATGTGAAAGACGAAGACATTCCGGTATTCGGCACCATCGCCTCACAATTCAATGACCCCGGCATGAACCAACTGTACCGGGCTGTGATTGCTAAAATAGCGGAGAAATCAGGAGTAGAACTACATTCCAACCTACAGACATCAAAGGAAATGTCAGAGAAGGTGTTTATTATCCCTCCTGCCCGCACCCGCTACCTATCTGAAATTTCCGAAACCATCCGCAACTACGACAAATGGAGTAAAGACCAGGCGGAGATAGCTCAGAAGCTGTACGGAATCAAAAAATCCATAGAAGCCGTTCAAAGCATCGAGGTGGAAGACAAAGACCGTCTGGTAAAGCAACTGGAGCAGGCTTACACAGAGATAGAGCTGAACCTGGATGGGCAGAACAAGAAGATACTGGAGAACTGGAAAGAGAAAATTCAGGCGTACAAAAATGAATTCTTTGTATTTAAGGTGCGCGACAAGGAAATCAGGATAAAGACGCACACCGAATCGCTCTCTCACCTGCAAATACCGAAAGTAGCCACGCCAAAGTATGAGGCCTGGGGAGATTTGCTGAAGTGGAACCTGCAGGAAAACGTACCCGGTGAATTTCCTTACACGGCTGGTGTATTCCCGTTCAAGCGCGAAGGCGAGGACCCTACCCGTATGTTTGCCGGCGAAGGCGGACCAGAGCGTACGAACCGCCGTTTTCACTATGTGAGCCTTGGTTTACCAGCGAAGCGACTTTCTACCGCATTTGACTCGGTAACACTGTACGGTGAAGACCCGGATTACAGACCAGACATTTACGGCAAAATCGGTAACTCCGGCGTGAGCATCTGCTGCCTTGATGATGCCAAGAAGCTTTATTCCGGCTTCAACCTCGCAGACCCGATGACGTCGGTGTCCATGACCATCAACGGTCCGGCGGCTATCCTGACAGGCTTCTTCATGAATGCCGCCATCGACCAGCAGTGCGAACTGTATATCAAAGAAAATGGCCTGGAAGAAGAGGTAAACGAGAAGATAGAAGCCATCTATAAAGATAAAGGTTCTGAGCGTCCGCGCTACCAGGGCAAGCTACCGGAAGGCAATAACGGCTTAGGGCTGAAGCTGCTGGGCGTAACCGGTGACCAGGTGCTGCCGGCGGATGTGTACAGCCAGATAAAGGAGCGCACGCTGGCTTCAGTGCGCGGCACCGTACAGGCGGATATCCTGAAGGAAGACCAGGCTCAGAACACCTGTATCTTTTCCACGGAGTTCTCGCTGCGCCTGATGGGCGACGTGCAGCAGTACTTCATTGACAAGAGCGTGCGTAACTTCTATTCGGTTTCTATCTCGGGCTATCACATTGCGGAGGCCGGTGCCAACCCCATATCGCAACTGGCCTTCACACTGGCCAATGGCTTTACGTTTGTAGAGTACTACGTGAGCCGTGGAATGGACATCAACCAGTTTGCGCCGAACCTGAGCTTCTTCTTCTCCAACGGCATTGACCCTGAATATGCGGTGATCGGGCGTGTGGCACGCCGTATATGGGCCAAGGCGATGAAGATGAAGTATAACGCTAACCCCCGCTCACAGATGTTGAAATACCACATCCAGACATCGGGCCGGTCGCTGCACGCACAGGAAATCGACTTCAACGACATCCGAACCACGCTACAGGCACTGTACGCCATTTACGACAACTGTAACTCTCTGCACACCAACGCCTACGACGAAGCGATTACAACGCCTACAGAGGCTTCTGTGCGCCGTGCCATGGCGATTCAACTCATCATTAACAGGGAGTTAGGTTTGGCTAAAAATGAAAACCCGCTGCAGGGTTCCTTCATTATCGAAGAGCTGACGGATTTAGTCGAGGAGGCTGTACTGGCAGAGTTTGACCGCATCACGGAACGCGGTGGTGTGTTGGGCGCTATGGAAACCATGTACCAGCGCGGCAAGATTCAGGAGGAAAGCCTGTATTACGAAACACTGAAGCACACAGGCGAATACCCTATCATTGGGGTTAATACTTTCCTGTCTTCTCAGGGCTCCCCTACTGTTATACCGACAGAGGTGATTCGTGCTACAGAGGAAGAAAAGAAATACCAGATTAGCATGGTACAGCAGCTTCAGGAGCGAAATGCCGGTAAGTCCGTAGAGATGCTGAAACGTCTTCAGCAGGTGGCCATCAACAACGGCAACATCTTTGAAGAGATGATGGAAACAGTGAAGTTCTGTTCCCTGGGCCAGATAACGAATGCCCTGTTTGAAGTAGGCGGCCAATACCGCAGGAACATGTAAAACAAGCGCAGCAGCTGCGTTCACATACACCACATTTTTTATACTTGTGAAAGAGAGCCGGAGATAAACTTTCCGGCTCTCTTTCTGTTAAAGTGTTTTCATTACCTTAGATGACATCAGTTAATCTGAGAACGAAAAACAGGAAATAGCATCAACCCCACATCATTACATCACTATGGCACGATTCAGAACGATTTCACCCCTTCTCCTGGTTGGCACAACCATCCTCCTATTAGGCACTGCTGCTTGTGTTTTACTTACAAAAAGCTTCCAGGATATGCCTTACGAGATTGACATGTCTGATGAGGACGAAAATGAGTACAGCTAGGCTGACAAACCAACAGGCGAGAAAGTAAATTAACGTAGTTTTACGCTTCTGTTATCGTTATTTCAACAGGTGAGTGGGTAATCACAAAATATTTACAGTTTCTTAACTTAAAAGTAGAACTTAATTATATACTGATACGTTAATATCACAAAGAAACACTGTCTCATCCTGTTATTCGGCACGCAAAATGAAAAGAATTACCACACTATCCTCGCTCTTTCTGATTGGCACTACTGTCAGCCTTATCATGAAAAACTGGTTACAGCCAACCAGCTTACGCTTCGAAGCCCCTGAGGAAGATTACCACTTATATCTTTAGCAGAACTTATTTCACCACCAAAAGTGGCCCTCTCTTCTGGAAGAAAGGGTCATTTTTTTTCCAGCCTGCCGCACCCTGGCTTTACGCCTGCCTTATTCTGACTGCCAGCAACGGGGCAGAGGCTGCGCCATTCTTTCATTTCAGATCAAAATGCCTAGCTTTGTAACATTGCCGCTGCCAAGCGGTATAAATAATTTTAAAAGCACAGCGCGTGCATAACAACATACTATGAATTTAAAGGAAAAAATCAGCTACATTATTGGCCGCGACATGGCTACTAACCTGAAGAAGCAAGGCATTGATATTGAATCAGATCCTTTTGTAAAAGGGATGCAGGAAGTACTAAGCGGTAAGCCTTCAACTTTGTCTCAGGAGGAAGTGCAGCAGGCTATGATGGCCCTGCAGCAGGAGATGGCGCAAAAGCAGAACGCCGCAGGCTCAGAGAACAAGCAGGCGGGTGAGGCCTTCTTAGCTGAGAATAAAAACAACGAAGGTGTTAAAACACTGCCAAGCGGACTACAGTACCAGGTGCTGCAGGAAGGAACTGGTAAATCCCCTTCTGCCTCCGATACAGTTACCACACACTATCACGGCACCCTCATCGATGGCACTGTGTTTGACTCCAGTTATGAGCGCAACCAGCCAGCCACCTTCCCGGTTAACGGCGTAATTGCCGGCTGGACAGAAGCACTACAGCTTATGAAAGAAGGTTCAAAGTGGAGACTCTTCATACCTTCTAACCTGGCATACGGTGCACAGGGTGCAGGCGACGCAATTGGTCCGAACTCGACCCTTATATTCGACGTAGAGCTGCTTTCCGTAAAATAGCGAAGGATATGACTTATCATAAATAAAGAAGCCCTGGCAGGACACTATGTCTTACCAGGGCTTCTTTATTTATGACAGGTTTATTGTTCCGGTTACTCCAGCCCTATGCCTGACACATCCATGCCATTCAGCCAACGGTAAGCCTCTTCACGGTACAAAGCATGGTGTATGATAAGGAAGTTATTCTCATGCATCAGCTCATCTCCACTCATCTCCCCCACCAGTCCACAATAAAGCGTTACAGGCAACACGATTGCCACAAACACATTATCACCGACAGTGCGGAGCACCTGCGGAAAAAAGGTGGAAAAAACCCACCGCTGATCCAGGCGCCTTATCATGCCCCTTTTATGAAGATCCAGCAGCAGCTTCCTTGGCTTCAGTCTGCGCACTTCCTCCATTACGTCGTTATAGACCTTCCGGACTTCATCAGAACCAGGCTCTCCTTCCCAATTCACAACAAGCACACATTGCTCAGCATCATAGAATACCTCTATGACATTAGAAGCAGTACTACTTCCGGAAGCTCGAAGCAGCTCCTTGAAGGTATAAGCAGGGGAAGTTTCTTTTAAGAACATTGATATGAAAGATCTTGTGTCAGCAAACAATGTAGAAAATAAGTTGTGTCAATAGAGCAACGGTTCATCTACCGATTTTCTTATATTTATTCTTACAAAGTTGCGATTTAAAATAATCTGAAGCAAGAAAATTAAATATACCTTTTATTTAATATTAATAATACTTAGCTGCTGGTAGTTTTGCAGCAGTTCAAGGGCAAGCATTTTATGCCAGGACAGGCCACAGGGGAAGCAAAGAGAACAAATCCGCCTGAGAACCGTTCTTAAATCCATCAGAGCAACATCTAAAATAGATATACTTGTATGGCAAACGACCCTAACGAAGGCAAAAAGTTCTTAGATAGTGTACACCAGTTTTTTGATCACGCAGCAAGCTACTCACGGCTTAGCCCCGGCATTCTGGCGCAAATTAAAGCCCCCAACAGTGTTTACAAAGTATCCTTTCCTGTAGAGATTGAGGGTAAAATAGAAGTGATAGAGGGCATACGTGTGCAGCACAGTCACCACAAGCTACCATCTAAAGGAGGTATCCGCTACAGTATGCAGGTAGATGAGGACGAGGTGATAGCCCTGGCCACCCTCATGACTTTTAAATGCGCCGTAGTGGACGTTCCTTTTGGAGGAGCTAAAGGAGGCGTTAAAATAAACCCGCGCACCAGCTCTGTTAAAACACTTGAAAGTGTTACCAGGCGTTATGCAACCGAGCTGATAAAGAAGAACCTGATTGGCCCGGGTATAGACGTACCGGCACCGGATTATGGTACGGGTAGCCGTGAAATGGCCTGGATTGCAGACACCTACCAGACTTTTAAATACGGGGAGACAAGTGCCCTGGGCTGCGTGACAGGTAAGCCTGTAGGCCAGGGAGGTATCAGGGGGCGTGCCGAGGCAACGGGCCTGGGGGTTTACTATGGCATCCGGGAGACCTTGAACGACACAGAACTGCTGAAAGGAAAAGGACTAGGGGGTAGCGCTATGGAAGGCAAGCGCATTATTGTGCAGGGCTTGGGTAACGTTGGCTACCATGCTGCTTACTTCTGCCAGCAGGATGGCGGTGTGATTGTGGGGATAGCAGAGCGTGAAGGCGGAATCTACAATGAAAATGGAATTGATGTACAGGAAGCATTCCGGCACAGAAGTGAGCATGGTTCTATCCTTAACTTCAAAGATTGCAAGAACATTAACGACTCAGCGGAGCTGTTGGAGACAGAATGTGACATTCTGATTCCGGCGGCACTTGAAAACGTTATTCATAGCGGCAATGCCGGCAGGATTAAAGCTAAAATAGTGGCGGAGGGTGCCAACGGTCCTGTTACACGGGAGGCGGAAGATATCCTGATAAAGAATGGCATTATCATCATTCCGGATTTGTACATCAATGCTGGCGGTGTAACGGTATCTTATTTTGAGTGGCTGAAGAACCTCTCGAACGTGCGTTTCGGACGTATGGGAAAACGCGCTGAAGAAGCCAGCTACCTTCGTTTAGTGAATGCCATTGAAGCTTCCTCAGGTAAGAGCATGTCGGCGAAAGAACGGGCTTTCCTGTCTCAGGGCTCAGATGAGATCAGCCTCGTACGCTCCGGCCTGGAAGATACCATGATCAATGCCTACCACGAGATTCGGGATGTTATGCAACAGAAGAATATTCAGGATCTACGAACAGCTGCGTTTCTGACGGCTATTGAGAAGATTGGTGTGAGCTATGAATCTCTGGGTATTTTCCCATGAGTTAAGATAACAGTAAGAATCAGTACTGAAGGTCAGGAAACAGTGGAAATAAACGCTGAGTCCTGGCCTTCTTTTATGCTCCATAGCCAGTGCAGTGCCTCCTCTTTTTCAGTGAAGTAGTTGAAGTACACGTAAGGATGTGGCAACAAAGCGGAGGGAGTCTGGTAATTAGTAACAACGGCTTTAAAATGCTCCTCTGAGAAAATGACAGCCACAAAAAAATCTCTTTTAAGCTGATTGTACGATTTTTGGTAATATTCCATACTCAGCCAGGCTTCCTGCTCTCTGGTGAGGGAACCAATGGAAGTAAGATCTGTACAATATGACTGCACAACCGGGTTATCTATGGAAAATTGTAAAGCTGCACTATGTGCTTCCACAAACGAAGCATAGTCAGGCTTAACTAACCATTTGATAAATAAACAGCTAACATCAAACACGTATGAAACCTCAACGCATGGTGTCTCAAATATTACCATTATAATACTACAATTCAGGTTAATGATTCCGAAATCTACATAGCCATATTACAATATGCAAACTTTAATATATATGTGATAACGCCAATCAGGTCAGCTTTGTTCCTGTTCCTGAAATGCACTGTTTTTTCTGGTTCTATTTTACCATGTTGCCTTGGCTTCGCTTTCTTACTCATTCTCCTGAAGCTTACTCCATAAAGTGTGCTTTGATAGAATTCTTTGCGTAATGCATAAAAAAAGCGGTGAGAGAAGCTCTATGCCTCTACTCACCGCTTTGGTGCTTTACGAAAGAAGGATACAAATTAGCTTTGGTTAACTTCCAGCCATTTGTTGAAAATCTTCTGCTGCACATTCGTAGGGTTTGGTAAACGCTCAAAGCGATAACGCACGCTTTCGTCTTTCAGCATCGGGATTCGTAGTGTCTGTAGCTGCCCGTCGCGCGTAATCAGCACTTCCGCTGTATCTCCGACACGCAGGCCGCCTACATAGCGATCTAAGTCATTACCTACACGGTAACCGTTTACAGCTATAATCTCATCATCTACATTTAGGCCGCCTTCATAGGCACTGCTGCCGCGGTTTACGCCGCGCACTGTTACCTTCCCGTCTGAAACAGCGGTAGTGGCTCCCCAACTAGGCAGGTTACTGCCCTCGTTCATGTTAACAAGGCGTAAACCAGCAGCGTCAAAGTATTCGTTATAATCTGGTGTGGCTGTGCCGTTCACGTAGTTGCGGAAAAAAGCATCCATGTTACGTCCGGATACCTTCTCCAGCGCTTCTTTGAACTCTGCCTCTTTAAAGCCACGGTTAAGCTGCTTGTAATAGCGTTTATACATATAACGCATTACATCGTCCAGGCTCTTGTCCCCGTTAGTAGCTTCCATTATCTCCATGTTCAGTAGCTGACCCAGCACACCACCCTTGGTATAATACGAAACCTCCGCATTGTTTGAATTCTCATTGCGACGGTAGTATTTAATCCAGGCATCGAAGCTTGCTTCTGCTACTGTCTGTATCTTGTTTCCCGGGGTGTTCTCCACGGATGTAATGCTTCCCGCCACTACATCGAGATAGCGCTGCGGAGTAGTGAACCCTGCACGGCGCACAATCAAATCGTCGTAAAAGCTGGTGATACCTTCAGATACCCAGAGCAAGTCAGTATAATTCTCCTGGTTGTAGTTAAATGGTCCGAGCGCCAACGGACGCAGGCGCTTCACGTTCCAGAGGTGGAAATACTCATGCGCCACAAGGCTCAGGAAGCCATTGTAGCCAGCCTCGGTGCCATAGTTCCAGCGGGAGGTTTGAAGTGTAGTAGAGTTCAGGTGCTCTAAGCCACCCCCACCACGGTTCAGGTTATGGACAATGAACACGTAACGTTCCACAGGCAACTCCCCTATCACTGTTACGGCTTCTTCCACAATTTTCTTCATGTCCGCCATCAGGCGATCAGGCACATAATTGCCTTCGCCGTACATGGCCACCTCATGGGGCACACCAGCAGCAGTGAAGGTATATACCTCATGGTTTCCTATCTCGAGCGGGGAATCAGCCAGGATATCGTAGTTCGGGAAAGTGTAGGTAAACTTTCCTGTGCTTTTAAGCCCTGTGGAAACTTTATTCCATCCCTGATAAGGCTTCACAACAAGAGTACCGCTAAGGTTTTCATACCCTTCCGGATACATGAAAACGCTTGTACCATTCACATAACCGTGGGAGGCATCAAGGTAGCTGGTCCGAACACTTAGTTCGTAAGCATACACATCGTACTTTGCACGCACCACATCCGCTCGGTTGCTGTATACGCGCCAGGTGTTTTTATCTATTTTTTCTGAGCGCAAGGCCTTTCCTGCTTTATCGGTGGCCTCGAAGCTTTCTACATTCTTAGCGAACTCACGCACCAGATAAGAACCCGGCGCCCAAACGGGAAGGGTAAAATCCACATAATTTTTCTTAGCCCCCGACAGTTCCGCCTCTACCTCGAAGTAGTGCGTGTGTGGCTGGGGCATGGATAAGGTATAGCGCAATTCTGCGGCAAGCGCAGCTGCTGTATTACATAAAGTAATAGCAGCTAATAGTAGGAAAGATAATTTAAAGCGGTTTTGTTTGAGCATGTTTATGTCAGGGATTTAGTTCAAGCTTTGGCATTTTACAACAAATACCGTGCTTATCAAAATCACCCCATGCTATAAACCCCTTGTGCAGCCTCAGGAGGCATGTGAAATCATGCTGGAATTGAGCCAGGCAGCGGCATCAGCAGTATGTGAGAACGTGTTTATAATGATAAAAGAATTAAAACTTTGCAGGCCAAACAGTCCGGCCTCATCCAGCAATGCCTGGTAGCATCTGTCTGATAAAACGATGGCCACATAATTATCTGTGCCCATTGTCATCATAATACGGGGAAAAAGATGCGTATGCAGCCAGGTCTCCTCCTCTTCATCAAGCGCACCTATAGCACGGTAATCCAGCAACCACTGCTTTACATGGTATTCTTCAGCAAACTGGAGGGCTGCCAGAAGACTGTCTCTAAACTCCCTGGACTTGAAGTTCCCAAAACACTGCAGGTGAAGCCTGCCCTGGGCCTCATCAAAAGTAACCTCCAAAGAATCCGTGCTATATACTACCATCGCTCATCAATTTTTACACATCCTTTACAAAAATATCATTTTCTCTATACAAATTAATATAACAATCTCAAAATGTTTCAAGAAAATCAGTTTATAAGTAGACAGCAAAAAACAAAGTGTAAATGAACCGTATCAGCTGGTAAACAACATATTAAAAAGCATATATTACTGCAATTCATATTACCAGAGTATTATGAAGTTACAATCGTGGTAATATTTGTTTAATTTTGACCGGAGATTGGCATGGTAATTCCATACTATGAATCACACCAAAGAATTTGCTCTTATGAAAAGTATGATGTCGCTAATGCTGTTCCTGCTATTGGCGGGTGCAGAACCTCAGCAATCACCTTCCTCAGAAGCAATCAGTTCTTCCGCCACGTTAGCAGAGACCCCGATTGCACCTAACATGGTTGCATCCGGCCTAACAGAAAAAACAGCAGTTACACCAGGAGAAAAAGGCGGAGAAAACACCGGGCATAAACTCATAAATTACGCGATGAGCCTGCTAGGCACTCCATATGTATGGGCGGGCGTTAGTCCCAAAGGCTTTGACTGCTCTGGCTTTATCACCCACGTCTTCAAGAAATTTGATATTTCAGTTCCTCACTCCTCTGCCCTGCAGGCCAACGAAGGGGAGCATGTCAGCCGGGATGAAGCGAAAGTAGGTGACCTGGTTATCTTCACAGGCACGAACCCAAAAGTTCGCAAACCCGGCCATGTGGGTATTATTATTTCCACTGATGAGGATAACATTGAGTTCGTGCACTCTTCTTCAGTGGGCGGTGTAAAAGTAAGCAAAGTGGAAGGAACTGGCTACAGCAGACGCTTCCTGGAAATACGGCGCATCCTTTAGCAGGAACTCCCCTATCGTGGCCAGGCAAATAAAACACTTGCCGTTTTATACGTACACAACACCATGACGCGCCAGGAAGGCCGAAAGACATCAAAAAGATTCCTGTCATGGTACATCCTTACATCATCAACACCATTAATGCACTTGTGCTGATAATAGCCGGGCTAATAGGCTATTTTGCCAATCCTGCTAAACCACCCACTGCTCTTATCGCGCCTTTTTTTGGCTTGCTGCTGCTGGCCTGTACTTATCACCTGCGCAAACACAACCGTTTTGTGTTTCACACGGTTTCGGCACTAACCCTGTTGGTGGGCCTGCTGGTGGTGATGCGGGTAGACCCGGATACATTTGAATGGAACAGGAGAAATATCCTGCTTCTGATTATGGGCTTAAGCTGTCTTGTGGCGGTGTGCTTTTACGTTGGTACTTTTATAAGAGAGCGGCGAATGCGGAACAACACGATTTACAAGGACGACCTGTAAACCAGAATGGGTAAAAATAGAAACACCTGGTGTAGCCCGTCAAGTTACACCAGGTGTTTCAGAATCCTAAAAAGTCTTACCAAGCGGCTTCCTGTTTTTCAGGTCACCATCCGAAGACCATTTGTAATTAATGCTGCACAAACAGCAAATCCCGTTTATGAAGCCGACTCACGGTTTAGGTGAATACTATTACTTAGGCTTGATAACACTTGTTTGGGATTAGACATCAGCACCTCCTTTCTCATTAGTCCAACATAACCCTGAACCTTCGACCAATTAATGTATTAGGTTGTTAGACCAGAGCCGTAGCACTCGCTACTATTACTTGTTTATAAAGGTAAAAGAACGCTTAAAAGTTCACAAGCTTTTGTACATATTTTTTATACTTTTCTGAGGCACCCGTTTTTAGCACCCCCCTTACGTGGCCCTTCCCAAACCAAGTCCTTAAGTATCAACCAGCTACGAAATCTACTCGCTCCTGCCCTGCTCTCTTTACCCCTATCAAAAAATGCTGCCTGTTATTTTATTTGTAGAACATTGATTTATTCTTGACCATTTGCTCCTGAAGAAGAAAACAATGTTATAACCATTTTCAGAGGAGTTTTAAGGGTTAAAACTTTGTATTGTAAATTAGATCTAATTTTTTCGAACGAAATCGTATTTTGGTAGAATATTTGCGTTCACATGAATGTAAGGTCTTAGCATATCCTGAATTTTTAATTATATTTCGTTGCATATTAAACCTAACAAATCCTAATCATGAAAAAGTACCTCTTATCTTTTGTTGTGCTCATGCTGTTCACAACCGGCGCCTGGGCTCAGACCTTATCCCCTCTTGGTGTCTGGACGAACCAGGATGGAAAAGCCGAATTTGAAATCTATGAGTGCGGCAATAAGCTATGCGCTAAAATTATTTCGCTAAAAGAGCCCAACAGGAACGGAAAGCCTAAAATGGACGATAATAACCCTGATAAAAAGCAACGTACACAACCCCTAAAAGGACTGGTTTTTATGAAAGGTTTTGAATATGATGGCGATAACAAGTGGGATGACGGCACCATCTACGATCCGGAGAGTGGCAAGACCTATTCGTCTTACATGAAGATGATCAACAAAAATAAAATGGAAGTGAAGGGGTACATTGGCATTTCGCTGATAGGCAGATCACAGACCTGGACACGCGTAAGATAAATAAGTCTTCCATACACCATACAAACAGAAAGAGGTTAGCGCATGCGCTAACCTCTTTTTTTAACCCTTTACCAACTTTAAAACTGCAGGTCGGGGCAAAATGTTTTGTCTCTGACAAGATTTTTTCTAAAATACCTGCAGCACCTTATATTTTTTATCACGGAAGATAAATTCCTCGCCAGCAGTTTTGCCTGCCATCGCTTTATAAAGCGGGGACATGCCTGAAATAGCGAAAAAGGATTCTCCATCCAGCTTAACTTCTCCCAGGCTGACGCCAATGAAACAATTCTGGAATGAGGTATACACTACCGCCCCCAATGATACTTCTTTGTTCAGTTTGGTAGCATTGATGCTACGCAGAATACCCATTGTCCGCATCAGTTCGTCTAATTGCCTTGCATATAAATCACGCTGTATCTGGCAATTCTCCCTAAAAGACTCAAATTTGTCTTCCATAGCGCCTTGATGCTCATTGGCACTTTCCTGTGCCTCATTCATTGCATCTTTCGCGGCCTTTATCTGCGTGCTCAAAATTTTGGAGCACTCCTGAAGCAGCCGCTTCTTTGTCTCAAGTTCTTGTGTCAGTATTTCCATAGTTAAAGTATAAAATAGCATTAAGCACAATTGTCCTTCCTTTTGCAGTGGCTCTTAGTGTACCGCGCCTGTTATGCTCCTCTCAGACTACAGCATATACATATATGCAGTACGCCCGGAAAATATATACAGGGGCTCTACTTCACTTCAACCGGTCTGCTTCAGTATAATTTTACTAAATTTAGAATTTGCTATTCCTGGATATTTCGCTTGGAATATAAAGCCGTCAGGCAAGGCTTAAACTATTTAGAGCGAACTATGTTTTATGGGTAAATTATCAAATGCCATTTAACGAATATTTTAAACGATTGTTTGGCCAAAATAATGGCAAACCCACCTGCACCAGGCTGGAGCGATCCGGCAGGTATCTGGCTGCCTATAAAACATGGGTGGAGGAACAGGTGTACCTTAATTGGACCGGTCTGTTTTTTAAGGCTTACCACTACAAAAAGGCGAACTTGCCGAGCCAGTATCGGGTGCAGGTAACGCAGGATGAGCATGTTCGGGGATGCATCTTCTTTTACGATCCCCGTATAGGCGCCTGTAATTTCACGTACTTTTTTGATCTGTTAAAAGACCGGGTGCAAGGGCAGGGCTACACCCTGCACAGCTGCGATAAGCTGGAGGTGCGGCATGAGTGCTATCTGGAACAGGTAGAGAAACACGTGCTGACCCCTCCTGCCTCCGACCTGACAGGAACCAGCCTCTGCAACCAGCAATATGGCAACATTCTTTTAGACTACGTTAAAGTAAACCACCAGCCGGGCTACATCCGGTTTGTGGCGAATGTGTACAACGACCCCTATTTCTCGAAACCACTCCCATTTGACGAACTGCTTGAAAAAGTGCTACAGCCGGAGGAGGGGCGCGTCAGATAAGCCCAGACCAGCATAAAAGCCGAATAAACAGAGCATTTACAGGGAATTGCCAGTTTTAACTTTCATTTCTTTTAGATACATTTAAATCATAAACAGATGTTGTTCTAATATTCTTTTTTTGCTTATGCGGCAATACTTACTTTTATTTATATGTTTTCTGCTACTTTCTGTAAGTGCACGCGCCACACATATTGTGGGTGGTGAGTTTGAGCTACAACATTTAACTGATTACAATTACCGGCTTAAGCTTAACCTGTACTTCGATGTGGTAAACGGAAACCCCGGAGCGCTAGACCCTTCTATTACCGTTAACATATTCAGCAAAGCTACTAACCAGCATATTGCTTCGCAGGTAATGTTTATCCAGGAGCAGTCGCTGGTACAATACACCAACATCGACTGTGCAAGTGGAGAGCTTGTGACGAGAAAGATTGTCTACTATCAGACAATCTACCTGAACCCAAGCGTTTTCAATGAACCACAAGGCTACTACGTTACCTGGGAACGCTGCTGCCGCAATAACACCATCAACAACATCTCAGCCCCGCAGAATGCCGCACAAACCTTCTATATGGAGTTTCCGCCGGTAGTGCAGAACAGGCAACCATTCCAGAACTCCTCCCCTGTCCTGTTTCCGCCGCTCAGCGACTATGCCTGTGTTGGCGAACTCTTTTACTTTGACTTCAACGGCACAGACCCTGATGGCGATTCCATCGTGTATGACATGGTTACACCCTTGAACGGATATACCACTACCCAGATGCCCGTCTACAACATTCCGCCAAAACCGGCGCCCTATCCCGAGGTTAGGTGGCTGCCTGGCTACAGCAGCAACGTACAGGTGCGGGGTAACCCAAATATGACGATTGACCGCAATACAGGGCAGCTCATCATGCGGCCTGACCGGGTGGGCCTTTTTGTTTTCGGGGTACGGGCCCAGGAGTTCAGGAACGGAAGAAAGATAGGTGAAGTGCGGCGCGATTTCCAGGTGCTCGTGCTGGATTGCCCCCGGAATCAGTCTCCCCAGATAGCAGCCCGGGAGCAGGGTAAAACAGAGTTTTATGAAAGGGGCACCGTGCTCCGTATCAGCCCTACAGACAGTCGCTGTATTGACATTTTTATCACAGACCCAGACTTAAGCGAGTTTGTATCGTTGCGGGCAAGGCCGGTTAATTTTTCCGGCAGCGACTACACCTTTACAGGAACTACAAGCGGCATGATTAACCAGGGAAACGCCCTGGACTCACTAAAGGCAACCATCTGCTTTGCCGATTGCTTTGACACAGGAGGAGAAGTGTATGAACTGGACCTTATTGTGCAGGACGACGGGTGCAGCCTGCCCCGCCAGGACACCGTGCGGCTCAGCCTGATGGTAGAACCAATACCAGACGCTTCGCCCACTGTCTCTCTCTCTACCACCAACCGGGTTTTTAAAGTAAAGGAGGGTGACAGGCTCACCTTTGATGTGCTGGGCCTCGATCCGGATGAAGACATCGTCTCTTTAAAAGCCGAAGGACAGGGCTTTTCTATCAGCAACCATGACATCACCTTTGCCGGAGGCAGTGGCACTGGCCAGGTGCAATCGGCTTTCAGCTGGGACATAGATTGTGAAGTCATGAAAAACGAATCCTATAAGTTAGACTTCATAGTGACCTCCATGTTCTGTAATGAGCCAGTCACGCGAACGGTAACGATAGATGTTCAACCCGAAAGCAACAACAATTTACCTGTTCTCACCTCTGACCAGCCAGACCAGGTGATTGAACTGGAGGTGGGTATGCCTTTCGAGGCCAATCTTTACGGAACTGACATAGATGAAGACCTGCTTGCCCTTATAGCACAGGGTGAAGGCTTTAACCTGGGGGATTACGGAATGGTATTCACCAGCACAGGCGGCAACGGCGAAGCCACAGGCAACTTTCAATGGACACCAACCTGTGAAGCGTTCAATCAGGGCACACTGCGTGTAAAGTACATCTTAACAGAAGATGCCTGTGCACCACCTTCAGATCAGGAACTGGTGCTGGAGTTTCGCTTAAAAGCACCTAACAACGCCCCCACTCTAACCACTGACCAGAACGTACTGACTTTCGAGTTAAACCTGAATGAGTCGTTTGAAGCGCAGCTAACCGGAGCAGATGTAGATCTGGACAACCTGATACTCTCTGCAGCCGGAGATGGTTTTAACCTTGCAGAATATGGTATGAGCTTTCAGAGCACAGGAGGTGCAGGGAACGCAACGGGCACATTCACGATGCAGGCCATTTGCAGAGCCACAGAGCAGGAGGTGTTGCGCGTAAACTTCACGCTGGCAGAAGATGCCTGTGACCCCTCGCCACAGCAGTTAACCATGGAGTTCCGTGTGAAAGCCCCAAGTATTGCCGACTACATCCCACCCAATATCTTCACCCCCAACGGCGACGGCAAAAATGACTTCTTTGAAGTTCCGAACCTGCCTTCTGAGTTTTGTACGGCTGTTTTCTCCAGCATACAGATCTTCAACCGCTGGGGAAAGCAAGTGTACGGCAATACGAACAGCAACTTTAAATGGGATGGTGCGGGAGTAAATCCCGGCGTATACTTGTACGTGATTGATTACGGGACTACCAAATACAAAGGCTCTGTTACTATTGTAAAATAAGGGCAGCCAGCCCCCTAAAGCAGAAGTCCCTCTCAAGTGTGTACATGAGAGGGACTTCTGCTTTATGTAACAATTAACTAAATCGGGTTATGCTATAAAGAGGAAGACGAAGTAAAGGCCGAGCCACAGGAAATCCATAAAATGCCAGTAGCTGTTTAACATAGACAGCTGCAGGTGCCTGAAAGGGTCACGGATAAAAATAAGGCTACGGACGCCATCAGAGGCCACATATATCGTTTTAAAGAGCATAAACGACAGGAAGATGATACCTCCGAGCAAGTGCAGAATATGCAGTGCTGAAATAAGGTACAGGTAAGTACCAGAAGCCTTGCCTGAAAAATACACGCCTGTTTTAGACATCTCATTCCACCCGATCAGTTGCGCTCCTATGAAGAGAATACCCAGCGTCAACGTCACTGCCAGGTACCGCACCATCTTCTTCAATCTCTCTTTCTTGTACAGGCCCGGCACCTTCGACATGGTATAGCTGCTGAAAAGAAGCAGGATGGCACTTACACTAAAGAATTTAGGTAGTTGAAACTGTTCCCCGTTGAAACCTCCGGTGCGAGCGAAGGCCACCGTCAGTATAAAAAATAGAACTCCTATTCCGATCATGCTCAGGTAGAGCAACATCCGGATAGGGTGCATTTTTTCAATCCTCCGGAAGGCAAAGCTCTGCGTTGCGTTTATTTGTTTTTTCTTATCTGAATCCATCCTCAGCCTCTTTTTCAGCTCTTTATCTATATCTATCTGTGGAACAGCGAAGCCCACAGTGCGTTTTACTTTTGTGTTTATCTTTTATATTTATACCTCTGAGGGCATAATTAGTTTAGGATTTTACCCAATTAATTTAAGTACTTCAAACCCTGACATCAGAACAGCAAAAAGTGTAATATGTTGTGTTACAACAATTATACCCCGCATTCTTTCACCTGGCTCCATAATCATAACATCCTAATTTCGGAATCTGCGTTTAAAAAGCAACAGCTTTACCTAATGGGCTTTTATGAAGAATTATATAACAAAAGTATTTCTCGGCTTGTTACTGCTACCTTTGTTCAGCCTGGAGGTTCTGGCACAGGATGAGCGTGAACCATACACAGGCAACAATACCATAGTGGTAGCGCTGGAAGGGATAGGACAGCGTTATGAGTTTGTGTCAAACCAGATGATGGTGCGCCACAACAAAGCCACACACAGGCTCGAGTGTGTCCTTCCTGTGGCTAGTCTGGTTCCCCTCAACGATACCATTCCACCTGCCATGGCCTATGAAGTGCTCTTCGGGGCCAAATACCCTGAGCTTCGCATCATGATTGAAGCTCCGGAACAGCAGGCCAACACAGGTAGGTTTACGCCCGCTAACAGAGGCTGTACCACCTCCATCAGTTTGCAGGGTGTCAATAATGAAACTATCATCCCGGTCTCATTCCTGCCTGAGAACAATACCTTTTACTTCTCTACCAACTTTGACCTGATGCTGAATAATTTCCAGGCGTCTCTGCCAGTAAAGTATGTGCCACTGCTCACGGGCAGAGTACATTTCAGTATTGAACGGGCTCAATGGAGCAACCTGGGGCAGCGGTAAGGCCCATTCATAAAAGCATAAAGCAGCCACACTTATGTTAAAGTATATATTTTATCATAAATAATCATTAATCTGACATTAAAACAATTAACAAATATTGTTATACACATTTTACACACTCCATTAATTTATTTCCTCCCTCCTTCTTTTCTTTTACAGCACCTTTGGTGTACGGCCTACAGGCATCACACGAGTTACCTCAAACTGACAAACTAAAACGGGTGCTGTTATGAAATACCTGTTAACGATTAATTATCTTTATGAAGATCCAAACAAACTGTAATAGCATGAAAAACATTGCCCTTGCACTGTGCTTAGCAGCTGGCAGCTTTAGTTGCAACCAGGTAAAAACCGCCGCTGACACACCCGCTAACGAAATGACCGCTACAGAAAGTAACACCGGCTCCACCTATGGTGCTGCCGTACCGGAAGCAGGGGTGATACCCGCCACCCAGCTTTCCGAAGCAGTAGCTGGAAAAGACTCCTTACAAGCTACTGTAGCTGCCGAGGTAGTAGAGAGTTGCCAGGCGAAAGGCTGCTGGATGGATGTAAAACTAGCTGACAACAGCACCATGAAAATTACCTTCCGCAATTACGGCTTCTTTGTGCCCGTAGAAGACCTGAAAGGCAGGCAGGTGATTTTTACCGGGACAGCAAAACGGGAGGTTATTTCTGTAGAGGACCAACGTCATTACGCGCAGGATGCAGGAAAACCGGAGGCAGAGATAGCTGCCATCATAGCGCCTAAAGAAGAGTTGCGTTTCATAGCAGATGGCGTCATCCTGAAGTAGCGCCTTAACTTACTAAGAAAGAAAAAGGTAGGGACTTATAACTGAATCTTTCCTGAAGCCTGGTGGTACTGCATCAGGCTTTTTTAGTTTCATGGTGGGCATGCAGCCTAACACAACAGGCGCACAATTTCCCTTTCGATGCGCCACTTAATCTGACTTCTCTTTCCTATTTTTACCGATAGAACAAAAGACCCCGGCATGATATCAGAGAAAGATCCAGCACAGCAGATACAGCAGCTGACAGAACGCATAAACTACCTGAACTACCAATATTACCAGAACAGCATTTCAGAAGTGCCGGACTATGAGTTCGACATGATGCTGAAGCAACTGCAGGACCTGGAAGAAAAGCACCCGGATCTGCGCCAGCCCAACTCCCCTACCCTGCGTGTAGGGGGCACTATCACCAAGAACTTTAAAACAGTATACCATAAATGGCCGATGCTCTCGCTCAGCAACACCTACTCAGAAGAGGACCTGCGCGAGTTTGACAAGCGGGTTCGCAAGGCCATAGGTGATGAGGTGGAATATGTTTGTGAGCAGAAGTTTGACGGCGTAGCCATTAGCCTGACTTATGAGAACGGGCAGTTTGTGCAGGGAGCCACCCGCGGCGACGGCACACGCGGCGATGACATTACTGCCAACGTACGCACCATTCATGATGTGCCCCTGCAGGTGCATGGCCAGGGCTATCCGGATTTATTTGAGGTACGGGGAGAAGTATTCCTGCCGCTACAGGTGTTTGAGCAACTGAACACGGAGCGTGAGGAAGCCGGCGAGCAACTGCTGGCAAACCCACGGAATGCCGCCTCCGGCACACTGAAGCAACAGGATTCTTCCATCGTGGCCAGCCGTAAACTGGGTTGCTTCTCTTATTCCTTCCATTGCTCCCCAAACCCCTTCGACACCCATTCCGAAAGCCTGCAGGCAGTGCAGAAATGGGGGTTCAAGGTGTCAGACACCTGGCGCAAGTGCCACGGCATTGATGCCGTGCTGGACTATATCAACGAATGGGAAACAAAGCGCTTTGAACTACCGATTGCCACTGATGGAGTGGTGGTAAAAGTAAACAGCTATGCCCTGCAGGAGGAGCTTGGCTTCACAGCCAAGAGCCCACGATGGGCAATTGCCTACAAATATGCCGCCATGAGTGCCGCAACGCAGCTACAGGGCATTCAGTACCAGGTGGGCCGAACAGGCGCAGTAACCCCCGTAGCGCTCTTAGAACCGGTGCAGTTGGCAGGTACTGTCGTAAAACGAGCCTCCGTACACAACGCAAACGAAATCCAGCGGCTGGACCTGCGGATTGGCGACACAGTTTTTGTAGAAAAGGGAGGCGAAATCATCCCTAAAATCACAGGGGTTAACTTTGAGAAACGCCCGGCAGACAGTCAGCCCATTGTTTACCCTACTGAATGCCCGGCCTGCGCCACACCATTGGTGCGCACAGAAGGAGAAGCCCATTTCTACTGCCCGAATGAAGAAGGTTGCCCGCCGCAGATAAAGGCAAAGCTGGAGCACTTCATTTCACGCAAAGCCATGAACATAGATGGCTTAGGACCGGAAACCATTGAGCAGCTATACAGAACAAATCTGGTGCGCAACGCGGCAGACCTCTACGACCTGACCTTTGAGCAACTGGTGGGCCTGGAGCGCATGGGCGAGAAATCTGCAAACAACATACTGGCCAGCCTCGAGAAGTCGAAAGAAACCCCTTACGATCGGGTACTGTTTGCCCTAGGTATCCGGTTCGTAGGAAGCACAGTGGCCAGGAAGCTGGCAGAGCAATTGCCGGATTTAGAGGCACTGCGGGGCGCAACCTATGAAGAATTGATTGCCATCAATGAAATAGGCGGCCGTATTGCCAGCTCCATCATTGAGTATTTCCAGAACCCGGATCATGTACAGCTGGTGGAGCGCCTGAAAGCTTCGGGGTTGAATTTCAAGGCTGAGAACACTGCCCCTGAAATGGAAAGCGAAAAGCTGGCAGGAAGTACCTTCGTAATTTCAGGCGTATTCCAGAGCGTGAGCCGCGAAGAGCTACAGCAGCTTATCATCAGCCACGGCGGAAAAGTGGTCTCATCTATCTCAGCCAAACTCACTTACCTGGTGGCCGGGGATAAAATGGGCCCTGCCAAACTGGAGAAAGCAAATAAGCTGGGGATTCGGATACTGACAGAAGGTGAATTTCTGGCCATGATACAGGAGTAACTGGCTTGCTGTTGAACAAAAGGCACCGGCTGCGAAAGCAGCGGTGCCTTTTCTACAAACACGCTAACAAACAACAAACAAAATCTTACACGATATCTCTTTTGGTAAACCTCCAGGCACCACAGCACAGGCACTGCTACCCCAACTCCTGAACGCAGCAGCACCTCTTCTGCCACGATGCTCCGGGCGATTTCCGCAAACGGAAACCTCATTACCGTCATCAACGGGTAAGTAAAAAAGACAATAGTGAAAAGGAAAACTGTTTATCCTCTGTCATGGCTCAGGCGCAACATCAGTTCCAGTATCTCATATATGCCACTTGTTATCAGTACACTAGCTATTCAATATAAAACAATAAGTTAAAGGTCGTACAGCAGTGCCAGCACTCAGCCTGTACGTTTCAATGATGCAAGGTCTCTTAGGCTACTTCCAGTGATGACTTCCACTAAGCTGCACTTAATTATTACCTTTCAAAAGTAAGTTATACCAGCCCTGGTAAAACCTAGATCAGGGCTGCCATTCGAAAGAAAACGGTTTTATCTTTTAAAATAGGCGCTTCATAGTTACAAAATAGCTATTTGTATATACTTCTCCTCTTCAGCGGGATTTAAGACACATTTTGCTTAACTTTAGAGGTAAGGCGAACGAGTAGCCTGACAATTCAGCTTCCACACAACCATCACTTAGCTGCACCCCCGGACACCATGAACATAACGCTACCAGAGGCAACGATGAAGAAGCGCTATCAGATAGCGCTGCATGTTGCCGGTTGGCTGATATTCATCGCCTGGATTTTCTATTTTGTATATGCCAACCGCACCCTCACCTTCGGGAAGGGGCTGGATATAACGTTTGGCTTATTATTTCACCTGCTGATATTTTACTTTAACTGGTATGTTCTCATACCGAAGTACCTGGCCCGCAACCGCATTCTGCTGTATGTAGCCGCTGTACTTACCATGCTCGTAGCAGTAGCTGTTTTGCAGGCGCCTTTTGACTACTACCTGTTCCGGGACTATAACCCGGGCATGACCAGCCTGTTCAGTTATGAGCGCCTGCTGCAGTACGTGCTGGGTGGCCTCGTCACGACCTTCATCAGCTCTGCGCTGAAGGTAACGGGGAACTACATCCGCAACGAGCGGCGCAACAAGGAACTGGAGACACAGAAACTGATGGCAGAGCTGGCCTACCTGAAATCGCAAGTAAACCCACACTTCCTGTTTAACACCCTAAACAACATATACTCACTAGCTTATAAACAGCACCCGGAGACACCGGATGCCATTATGAAGCTCTCGCTTCTGATGCGGTACATGCTGTATGAGAGCAACGACACACTGGTAAGCCTGGAGAAGGAAGTAGACCATATTAACAACTTCATTGACCTGCAGAAGCTACGCCTGCGGGAGCATACTAGCATCAGGTTCAATATTGAAGGTGACCTGCAGGGAAAGCAAATTGCCCCCATGTTGTTAATGACACTGGTGGAAAATGCCTTCAAGCATGGCCTGGTCAGCAAGAACGAAATCGGCATTACCCTGAACCTGGTAGTGAAGAATAACTCCCTGCTCTTTAGCACTATCAACAACACCAGTACCCATAAAAAGCGGGAGTTCGGCGGCATTGGTCTCGAAAACCTGAAGCAGCGCCTGAACCTGCTGTACCAAAACCGGCACCAGCTTTCTTTCGAGGAGAAGAATGGGGCTTTTTATGCGACTTTGAAAATATACTTCAGTTCTAATCACAAATAAAACTATGAATGTACGTTGCATCGCCGTGGACGACGAGCCGTTGGCCCTGGATATATTAGAGAGTTATATAAAAAAACTGCCCTTTCTGCAGCTGGTCAGAACCTGCTCCAGTGCCACAGAGGCCATGCAGGTGCTGCAGGAAGAGAAGGTAGACCTGATGTTCCTGGACATAGAAATGCCCGAACTAACGGGTATACAGTTTCTGAACATCCTGAAAAACCAGCCGCTTATTATTTTCACTACCGCTTACCCGGATTATGCCCTGGAGGGTTTTAACCAGGACGCCGTAGACTACCTGCTCAAGCCCATTCCCTTCGACCGTTTTCTGAAGGCAGTCACCAAAGCACAGGAGCGGCTACAGCGAAACGGTAAGGCAGCGGAGGTGGCCCATGCTGCTCCGGCCACGCACGCAGCACAGGAGCATGATTTTATGTTCGTAAAAGCCGACTACAAAACCATACGCGTAGACTTCATAGACATACTCTGGATAGAGGGGCTCAAAGACTACATCATTATCCAGACAAAGGACCAGAAAATTATTACGCTGCTCTCCATGAACAAAATGATGGAAAAGCTACCGGATTCCCGCTTCCTGCGTGTGCACAGGTCTTTTATCGTATCGCTGCAGAAGATCGACAGCATTGAGAAAAGCCGCATCCGCATCGGGAGCAAAGAGATTCCGATTGGGGAAGTCTATAAAGAGCAGTTTCTGAAATGGGTAGAAGAAAACAACATCCAGTAAAAGGAGGATGCTCTAGTGGAAGTGTCATGTTACTTTACCAACCACAAGACCCAATCAGAGCTATGTGTAGCTTGTCCAACTGTTTCTGCACTGCATCCTCTGCACCTTACTCTTCAGTCTTTTTGACCTAATGCATTTGCAGAAAAGGATTCTTAATTCGAACTTCGTGCTCTGTAAAGAAAGAACATGGTAAGAGAGAAATTAATAGGAACAGGGGTCGCTTTAGTAACGCCATTTACAAAAGACCTGGCAGTAGATTACGACGCACTTCAAAAGCTGCTGGATTTTGTGCTGGAGGGGAAAGTAAATTATATTGTAATTAACGGCACTACTGCCGAGTCTGCTACTACCAGTACTGCTGAAAAAACAGAGATACTTAAGTTTATAAAGGCGCATGTAAAAGGCCAGGTGGCCCTGGTTTACGGCCTTGGAGGCAATAATACACAACAGGTGACAGAGCAAATTGCTTCTACAGACCTGGAAGGTATCAGCGCCATACTTTCTGTAAGCCCTGCTTACAACAAGCCATCGCAACAAGGTATTTACCAACACTTTATACAAATAGCAGAAACATCTCCGGTCCCTGTTATTTTGTACAACGTACCTGGCCGCACAGGCAGCAACATGACAGCGGACACTACGCTGAAACTTGCGCTGCACGAGAACATTATCGGAATCAAAGAGGCCTCCGGGAACCTGGAGCAGTGTATGGCCATTGCCAAGCATAAACCGGAAGGCTTTATGCTCATCAGCGGTGATGACATGATGACTGTACCAATGATTTCTTTTGGAGCAGAGGGCTCCATTTCTGTACTGGCAAATGCCTTTCCAGACAAGTTCAGCAGCATGGTGCAGCTAGCACTGCAGAGTAATTTTAAAGAAGCCGCTGAACTGTTGTTCAGCTTTGTAGACATCAACCCGCTCATGTACGAGGAGGGCAACCCTGTGGGAGTGAAAGTGTTGCTGGAGCGGTTTGGGATTTGTAATGCCAGTGTAAGGTTGCCACTTGTGGAGGCTTCGGCTGGTTTACGCGATAAGCTTTTTAAGGTCTTATAGACATATGTCATCAAGTCAACAGAAAAAGGTCAGCTTCAGTACTGACCTTTTTCTGTTGACTTGACACAGGCTGCTGCTGTTTCTTCTGTTAACTACAAAACCTACACACCATGACGCCACACTTCCGCCTGCTGCTATGTTGTAGCCTGCTCCTGCTGTTCAGCTGCCAGGAGCGAAAGAACGAAACGAATACAGGCACACAAACAGATCACAGCGGGGAGGAAGGCAATGTGGGTGACTTACAGAAAGGTGCTGATTTAGCGGCAGTGCCACAGGCCACGCTTGTACTGGATACAAGTGGCCTCTCACCGGAGCCCGATACACCGCTAAAACTGCTTATGGAAGGTACCTACCATAAAAACGAGGTTTGGCGGGGCGCTGAAAGAAAAGAGTGGCTGGGGCTTTATTATGAGACTGGAAAATACCTCTTGCGGCCAACTACAGTGCAGGTAAACACAGTAGAAGACCCTGTTGGTGATAATGAAGGCATGCTGTCGGGCAGAGAAGTGGTAGCAGCAGACTCTGATGCTGTTTTGCTGCTCACCGGCCTGCATCGTTACCAGAAAGAGCAAATAGACACCGCCGTTTTCAGCAGAACAACACTTCCGGCAAACAAAGCACTTACCTATACTTTCAAAGGGAAAGACTATCTTATCAAATCCTTTGGCGACAGCACACAGGCCACGTCAGGAGAATACAGCTACAGGCACTATGGCTGGAAAGTGGCAGGCACAAAAAATGGCAAGCGGATAGAGCAGCTATTGGCAGAAGATGAGGCTTTTGATGACTCTATTTACGTGCTGCTATGGGCCGGCGACCTCGACAATGACGGCATTCCGGATCTGCTGCTCGACCTGTCTAACCACTATAATGTGGCCCGCTACACCCTCTTCTTATCTTCTAAAGCACAGCGCGAGAAGCTGTACGAGAAAGTAGCTGTGTTTGAGGTTGTAGGCTGCTAATTCTTCCTTGCAGCACCTCTGAAAAATATTGTTGCCCTTCCCTATTGTTTTGGATGCTACAACTGCATTCCTTTGCTACTGTGAAAACAACCGGGGTACATATTTTAAAGAGGCTGAGCCTGCTGCTGGCTATCTTGCTGGGCAGCGTGCTGGCTTTTGCAGCACCTGTTGCTGCAAAGGCTGCTCCTACCCCGGAGCCGGCTAAAGAAGCAAACGTTCATGCTACTGATGACGCCCCTTTTATTATAGCAGCCGGCGAAGTGAGCGCCGGTGAATCAGAAGGTATCCTACAGAAATCAGAGAGAACGCTTTGGACTCCGCTCTCAAAGGCCTTTCTACAGCTGATCTACCCGCAAGCACTCCATGCTGAGGCTATTCCTGCCTGCTACCCTTTCCATTCCGGAACAATACTCCAACACTCTATTCTCACAAAAGGGCCTTAATCCTCCCCTCTTTTACCTCTACATCATCTTTTCTGCAAGATGACTGGCTGTACCTTCCTTGCTCAGGAAGCCTGAAACAGCTACCCTTTTCATTCTTTTTCCCTTTTTACAAATTACTATGATGGAGCTATTTCAGCACCTGATTGGCTTTATACTGCACATCGATCAGCACCTGGTAGAGTTGTTGCAGCAGTACGAAAGCTGGATTTACCTTATCCTGTTTCTCATCATCTTCTGCGAAACAGGCCTGGTGGTGACTCCTTTCCTGCCGGGAGATTCGCTTCTGTTTGCACTGGGTGCACTAGTTGCGATCCCAGCCTCTGGTTTAAACCTCCTGCTGTTACTGGCCTTACTTTGTACCGCTGCCATCCTGGGCGACACTTTTAACTACCTGACAGGCAAGAAATTTGGTGGCAGGGTGTACCGGAAGAACTATTGGTTCCTGAAGCAGGAACACCTGCAGCAGGCGGAGCATTTTTACGCCCGCTACGGTGGCCGCACCATCATCTATGCCCGCTTCATTCCGATTGTGCGCACCTTTGCTCCATTTGTGGCTGGAATGAGCAAGATGCACTACAGCCGCTTTTTGTATTATAATATAGCCGGAGCCTTTATCTGGGTCCTGTTCTTTGTGCTGATTGGCTACATGTTCGGAAACCTGCCGGCAATAAAGCAAAACTTTTCGCTGCTGGTGCTTGCCATTATTGGTATTTCCATGCTGCCGCCGGTTATAACCATAGTAAAGCAAAAGCTTGCACTTAAAAGCCAAGTGGAAGTACAGGACCTGAAATAGCCTTTTTCAAAGCATAAAAGACTATCTCCAAAAAGGATCTCAAAAAAGGACTGACAGCAAATGCAATCCCACACGTGTCTTTCATAGCAAAGCACCTCATGATGGGGTAAAGCAATTGGTAAACATCAACATTAAATTCAAAATGAATGGCTGTGTAGCAGCCACTTTATGAGCAAATTGCTAAACAATATTACCCGCCGCAAAAGTGCGACAGCACTTCTGGCTGATTACGAACAGGATGGGAACATTCATGGCACCGACCTGTTGCGGACCCTTCGTCTGAAGGATTTAGTTTCTTTTGGTATTGCCGCCATCATCGGGGCCGGCATCTTTAGTACCATCGGCAATGCTAGCGCGGCTGGCGGTCCGGGGGTTTCGCTGCTTTTTATTTTTACAGCGATAGCGTGCGGCTTTTCGGCGCTTTGCTACGCACAGTTTGCGTCCACAATTCCTGTTTCCGGAAGCGCCTATACTTATGCCTATGCCTCGTTTGGGGAGTTGGTAGCCTGGATCATCGGCTGGGATTTGCTCATGGAGTACGCCATCGGGAACATTGCCGTGGCCATCTCCTGGTCGGATTACTTTACCGCTGTGATGCATGGTGTGGGGCTTGGCCTGCCGGAGTACCTGACAATGGATTACCTGAGCGCTTCCCGAGGCTATGAGACCGCCGCAGGACTGCTGGCACAGGGGAACCTCCTGGCCACTCTGCCAGTGAACCTACAGCAAGCGTACCAGGCCTGGCTACAGGCTCCTTCTATTGCAGGAGTAAGGCTGGTGGCAGACATACCGGCCCTGGGCATCACGGTGCTGATCACGTACCTCGTGTACATTGGCATCAAGGAGTCGAAGCGCACGGCAAACCTGCTGGTGTTGCTCAAACTACTCGTCATTCTATTAGTGATAACGGTGGGAGCTTTCTATGTGAGCACCGAAAACTGGACTCCTTTCGCGCCTAATGGCCTTTCAGGGATCATGAAAGGCGTATCAGCCGTATTTTTTGCCTACATCGGCTTTGATGCCATCTCCACTACCGCTGAAGAGTGCGAAAATCCGCAACGCGATTTACCCAGAGCCATGATTTTTGCCCTAATTATCTGTACAGTGCTGTATGTGGTGCTGGCACTGATATTAACAGGTATGGTGCCTTACAGAGAACTGGCCGTTGGTGATCCGCTGGCCTTTGTTTTCTCAAAGGTGAATCTTGATGCCATTGCCGGTATCGTAGCGGTGAGTGCCATAGTGGCCATGGCCAGTGTGTTGCTGGTGTTCCAGTACGGGCAGCCCCGTATCTGGATGAGCATGAGCCGTGATGGTTTGCTGCCGCAGGTGTTTTCACGTATTCACCCTAAGCACAGAACCCCCTCTTTTGCTACCATCGTAACGGGTGTGCTGGTGGCGGTACCTGCCCTGTTCATGAACCTGACCGAGGTAACAGACCTGACCAGTATTGGGACCTTATTTGCTTTTGTACTTGTGTGCGGCGGTATCCTGCTCATGGAGCAGCAGCAAACTGTTCCGGCCACAAATAAAGGCTTTCGTGTACCCTACATCAATGGCAGGTTTATTCTGCCCCTGATTCTGCTGGCTGCGTTGGTACTGCTGTACGTGTACAACCAGGCAGGCCTGGCACAGTTTTTACAAATAGACAGCAGTTGGGAAACCTTCCAACACAAGTTGCCCCTGCTGGGCTTTGTTTTGGTAGCACTTGTACTGACGCTGCTCACCTTTACCCGTAACCTTTCACTGATACCGGTGCTGGGATTGCTGACAAACCTGTACCTGATGACAGAACTGGGCATCACCAACTGGAGCCGCTTTCTGGCCTGGCTGGTATTGGGGCTGGTCATTTATTTCTTCTACGGTTACCGCAACAGTAAACAAAATAAGTCTGCCGCTTCGGTAGCAGCCTAACCCGAATCAGTGAACAATCAGAAACACATAGTACCATTCATGCTCCTGTTCCGGAAGGTAACGCTGCTGTATAGCGTGGTTCTTCCTGAGCAGGCAGAGCAGCCTCAGCCCCTGCCCTGCAAGGCATACATGGCTTACCAGGTTTTCTGGTTGATAAATTATGTTAAATTGAAAAAGGCGCGAATGCAGATAAAGCGCTGGAATGCTTAAGCTGTAAAACACCTTTTTCACCTGAGGCAGCCATGCCTCCCCAAAAGAGAATAGTTAGTTGAATAATAGGTAGTAAAAGCCACAGCCTTTGGTTGTGACCTTTCTTATTCTTTGAGAACAGCCCCTGCTGCATTTGTAGCAGGGGCTGTTTTTTTACCGGCCTCACACCAGAGGAAAGCTGATGCACAGGCTTGAACCTGTATCAGGTCAACAAAAAAAAGGCCGCAGCGAAAGCTACGGCCTTTTCAGATGGAAAATGAATACTAATGTACCTCTGGTTATACGTATCTGCTACCTGAAAAGTAGCTCTTAGCGATTGTATCCCCCGAAGTGACCATAGTAGTGATTGTCATCCCTGTTCGGGTCTCCAAAGCGGTCGTTACCGAACTCACGGAAGGAATCTGAGTTACCGTAGCCCATGTCATGCCGGAAACCATGGTTTCCGCGGCTGTCAAAGTCACGGTAACGGTCACCCTCCTCTGGGTTATCGTAGTTTGGATTATAGCCCTGCTTATAACTGTAATGCCTCGGGCGGCCTGCATAAGGTCCTTCTGAATATTGGAACCGATCTACCCTGTCCAGGTCATTCTCGGCACCATAAGGAAGCCCATAGTCCATTGCCCTTGCCTGGCCGGAATAGTTTGAGATGCCATACATTTCCTTGTAGCGTTCATCTCTGTTTCCTTCACGGCCTCCGGTGCGGCCATACTCACGGCTTTGCTGTACCCTGTAGTTCTCATCCCTTTCATTTCGGGTGTCACCTAAATAAGCGTTCTCTCTTCCATGATAACGCCAGTTTCGGTGATTGCCATGGCCTTCTTGTCTATAGTCACGGCTAAAACTGCCGTAGTTTCTTTCTCTATCGTCTCTCATATTTTGGTTCTTTAGTTAAATGGGCACCTGTCAGGATACAGGTACCACACAATCTTTTTTCAATCTCAGGTCATAAGCCTACCTGATGCTTAGCGTCTGTCTCTGTCACGCATGTAGTCATCGTAACGGTCGCTGCGCTGATCACTCTCACCCCGCCAGCGCTCCATGTTGCTGTAACGGGTATCTTCGCCGAAATGGTCTTCGCCACGGGCATAGTTGCGGCCGGCAAAGCCTGTGCTGTAGTCATTGTCGTACATGCGGTTTCCATGCTCATAGCGGCGATAAGACTCATAGTCTCCACGTGAGCCACGGTCCCAGTTTCCGTCGTTGCCACCACGGCGCACATCGTGCCCGAAACGCTCATCAGCCAGGCCATATCTGTAGTCAGACGGCCCGTTGTTTCCTAATGCTTCGTCGCTGTAGTCCCTGTTGCTGTAGTCCCCACGGGAATCATACTGACCGTTATAGATATTTTCATCTCTCTCGGGAGTGAATGTCATTCCATAAGGGTTGTCGTCGCTATAGTTGCCACGGTCGTTAAAGTCTTCCCCACTGTAGTGTGCGCCTCCCGCCTGGAAGCGGCCCTGCGGGTACATATAGCTGTGGTCGGCATTACTGTTAAAGCTGTTATCGTCACCCCAGTGGCTGAAGGCGTTGTTACCGTATCCACGGTTAAAGTGACTGTCCCTTACGTAGTTACCCCGGTCTGAATTCTGACCATGGTGGTGGCCATGCAGCCAACGTGGTTCTCTGTCCCTGTCTCTATCTCTATCGTTTCTGTTATTGTCTCTTCTTTCGTCTCTCATAGCTCTTATAGTTTTATGTAAGTATCAATTACTCCTCTTTTACGGGGGCAAGTGGCTTATAGGTTAACATCAGTACCGGCCACAGGTAAACCTCAGCCCTTTTTGATGCGTTAAAAAAGTATCACACTAAACATATACGAACTATGGAAAGAGACAATTGGAATAATAGAGACAGATATAACGACAACAGGAACCAGAACCGAGGCAACGATCGGCGTGCTGATGAGGACAGCTACCGTGGTGCATACCGACTTGACACCACCAGCGACCATCGAAATGAGACAACCTGGGATGGGTTTGACAGGAACGACAGAAACCGCAACCAGGGTGGCGATAACTATAACCGCAATTACAACAGCGATTATAGCCGCAACTACAACAGCGGTCAGCAGGGAAACCGTGGCCGCAGTTCTGTAGGTAATTTTGATTACGACCGGGACAACCGTTACCAGTACCAGGATCGCAACGGCAACAGCCGTAATTGGGATGAGCAGTACCAACCAACAAGCGGTGGCTATGGCTCCCGCTTTGGAGGCAATTCAGGTGGTAACTTTGGTGGCTACGACAGAAATGAAAGAAACAACAGACATGACAGTGTCCGCAGCCGTATAGATGACAGGAACAGCTCAGGCTGGGATAACTTTAACAGCGACTACAGCCCAGATAATTATGCTGGCAGAAGAAGCGGTGCTAATGAAGGCAACATGGCAGGCTCTTTAAGCTTTGGCTACGACGGCGACAGAAACTCTGATCCGGACTGGAATAGAAACTATGACCCTTTAAGCGGGGAGCGACGCAGCTACCACGGTAATTATCAGAGCCGGCACCCGGAGCGCGGTCTCTACAGGGGCGGCACAAGCCGTAACAGAAATGGTGAAAACGACTCCGATTGGTTCTAAAACCAACAAGCATAAATCTTTATGGCAGAAGGCCTTTAGACCTTCTGCCGTTACTATAACTTAAAATTGAAAACGATGAGCAAAAACGATAAAAATAAAAACCAGGACGAACTGAAAAACGAAAACTTCAACAACACGATTAATGAAGGGAACAGTGTTCCAAACATACACCCTACCGGAGCTAACAGGGAGGTAGTTGATGAAGATGAAATCATAAAAGGAAATGTTGGTGGTGCCCCTTCCCAGAAAAGCGGTAGCCGGGGTAGTGCCGACGTACAGGATGGTGGCGATGACGTAGGAAGCAGCGCAGGAAGCCACTAAGTCAAACAGCTTTCAGGAAGAAAGCCTGTATGTTCTCTTAGGAACTAATTATTATTATATAAATAACAGAAAAGCCACCTCAAGAGGGTGGCTTTTCTGTTACACGATGTTGTATGGTATGTAAAGGCTATTGAAGCTCTTCCTGCTCCATATACTCCCACATAGCATCTTCGCTAGCTCCTATTCTGGCAGCATAAATCAGCATGGTTGTATAAACACCAATCAGGAGAAAGCTGAGCGGCACAGAAAAAAGAAACGAAATGATGAGAGTCTTGACCGGATCAGGTTTTGAACTCATTTTAGTGGAAGCATACCAGAAAAACAGAACATTGAATATTCCGGAAAGTGCTATAAAATTGATGATGTCTAACATTGGCTAAAAGGTATTGTAAGGTTGGTGTTTGTTGTAAACTTACATAGCTTAACTGTTAAGAGCCAACCCCACAAAACATCTGATTGTTCTTCTATAAAACTCCCTTTAACAAAACAGCTTAGTGCAATTTAAGAGGGCGGCACTAAAATCACAAGCTTTGTTGATAAATTATTATTTATGTTTAAACTTCTAAAAATGAAGAATCAAAGACGAAAAATCAGTCCTGAAACTACTTTTTCTTTCTTTTCCATTCACAAAATCACTTGCCCGCTTTCGTGCCTTATTTACTACAGACAAAGCTTATATAAAACGGACGCCTGAAGACAGAAAAAAGTGCCAAAATCAATACAATTTTTTTCTCCGTTGTATACAAGCTAAACCTTCGCCCAAGGGGCCTTCAAAATTTCGCCTGAAAGCAAAGAACCACTACAGTAGCATCTGTAGCGGTTCTTTGCTTTCAGGCATGTACTAATTTTTATCTAAAGGCTCATCATCAGAATCTTCTCTACATCATCGACCTGTATATCAGACCGTTCCCCCAGGTCTTTTACGCCACGCGCCTGAAAGCGCTGCACAATGGCTTTAATAGTATCTTCCCCTACTTCATAGTCAGAAAGCTGGGTCCTGATCTCCATCGACTCAAAGAAAGAAATGGTAGCCTGCAGCGTAGCCTCAATGCACTCATCCTCCGTGCCTGCATCCACTCCCCAAACACGCCTTCCGTACTGCAGGAGCTTTTCTTTCTTTTCATTGCTCTTGTAACGGAGCAACGAAGGCAGCACAATGGCCAGCGTCCGGGCATGATCAATACCATGCAGTGCCGTTAGCTCATGGCCTATCATGTGCGTGGCCCAATCTGTCGGTACTCCCACCCGAATCAAACCATTCAAGGCCATGGTGGCACTCCACATTATGTTAGCCATGGTATCATAGTCCTGTGGGTTTTGCAATGCCTTAGGCCCCTCCTCTTTCAGCGTCAGCAATATAGATTCTGCCATACGGTCCTGCAGCGGCCCATTTACAGGATAAGTGAGATACTGTTCCAGCACATGCGTAAAGGCATCCACAATACCATTGCTTACCTGGCGCAAAGGCAATGTGAAGGTGGTTTCAGGGTCAAGAACGGAGAACTTAGGAAAGGTGTACGGACTACCAAATGAGAGCTTCTCTTTCGTGGAAACTCTCGTAATCACAGCTCCGGAATTCATCTCCGATCCTGTTCCCGGTAAGGTTAGTACCGTACCAAACGGAACAGCTGCTTTTACTGGCGCTCGTTTTGCCAGTATATCCCAGGGGTCGTCTCCTTCATACGCCATCGCAGCTACTATAAACTTTGTACCGTCAATAACAGAACCTCCGCCTACGGCCAGTACAAAGTCTATTTCCTGGCGTCTGCCTATTTCCACTGCCTGCATCAGGGTCTCATAATGCGGGTTGGGCTCGATATTACTGAATTCTATCACTGTGCGTCCTTCCAGGGCTGCCATCACCTGCTCATAGACACCATTTTTCTTGATACTGCCCCCGCCATACGTCATCATGATACGTGCATCGGCAGGAATTTCTTTGGCTAAAGCACTGATCTGACCTTTACCAAAAATGATTTTAACGGGATTATAAAAATTGAAATTATTCATATGATAATGTATATATATTGTTTGTATAAAAGCCGTATGGCAACAGCATCGCAGAGAAATTAAGGCCTTGTTATTCTGAAAGAAGGCATAAATACAGCGTTTAGTTTATGAACTCACGTTCCGCTACTTTAACAAGCTGTTTGCCTGTGTTTTCTCCTGAAAAGAGCCCCAGGAAAGCGTCCGGAATCTGCTCAAAGCCTTCTTTAACGGTTTCCTGGTACTGCAGTTTGCCTTCTTTCACCCAGTTGGCCAGTTCTTTTGCCGCCGGGCCATACTCGCTGGCATAGTCTCGGACAATGAAGCCTTTCATGAGGGCGCTTTTCTTAAGCAGTATTGGCTCCACCCGCAACCCTGTAGCAGGGCTTGTATTGTTATAAAAGGCAATCTGCCCACATATGACAATACGTCCGAACGTATTCAGCGCCAGCAGGACAGCATCTGATATTTCACCGCCAACATTATCGAAGTACACGTCTACGCCATCCGGGCTGGCTTTTGCTATCGCTTCCTGTATGTTAGGGGTTGTCTTATAATTAATACCCTCATCAAAACCCAAAATGTTTTTGAGGTAATCAACTTTACTATCTGTGCCGGCAACACCGACTACCCTGCAGCCTTTGAGTTTTGCTATCTGCCCCACTACTGTACCTACGGCACCTGCAGCACCGGACACTACTACAGTTTCCCCCTCCTTTGGCTGCCCAATATGCAGAAGCCCGAAGTAAGCTGTGAGACCAGGCATCCCCAGTATGCCCAGGTGGTAACTCAGCGGTGCCACATCCGGATCTACCTGGTTTAGCCCATCCCCCTGGTGCACTACATATTGCTGCCATGGCAGGTTGCCCACTACCACTGCCCCCTTTTGCAGCTGTGCATTCTTGCTTTCTACTACCTCGGCCACCACGCCTCCCATTATCGGTTTACCCACCTCATAAGGCGCCACGTAAGACTTGGCATCACTCATACGGCCACGCATGTAGGGGTCAACTGAAACGTACAAAGCTTTCAGCAGCACTTCTCCGCTTTGTAAAGCGGGTACTTCCGTTTGGGTGAACTCAAAATTCTCATGAGTAGGAACTCCGGTTGGGCGGCTACTTAATAAAATGGCTTTATTCTTCATGTTTTATTCCGACAGTTTAGCAATTGAATACACGCACAACCGCCTGCCAGTGTTATTGTTTAGTGTTTTAACAGTAAAATTTGCCAATCATCTCCTTCCACCCCTGTTCACCCTGACCCAGAACTGATTAGCGTTTTCGGAACAACTCACCATAGTAGTTTCCTGCGGAAAGTCTTCATTTCACCGTAAAAAATGAAGCGCAGGAAAAGCAGTGACCAGGAGGCGAAAATGCACCAAAACAAGTGCTGTTCTATCATAAGAATGCTATATACTTTGGCTACATTTCCATCAGAATCACTAACTTTGCTTTGCAAGACAACAAAAACAAAATTACTTTTACCCATAAATTACGATACGATAAAGAGTTTACCTGTATGGCAACCACAGCTGATATTAAAAACGGAGTTTGCTTAGAGTTCAACAACGACCTCTATGTTGTAACAGAATTCCAGCATGTTAAGCCTGGCAAAGGCCCAGCCTTTGTTAGAACTAAGCTGAAGAACATCAAAACCGGAAAAGTAATCGACAACACCTTTTCAGCAGGCCATAAGATCACAACCGCCCGCGTGGAGCAGCGCCCGCATCAGTTTATTTACAAAGATGATCTGGGCTTCAACTTTATGGACATGAACACCTTTGAGCAGGTTGCTCTGGAAGAACACATGGTGCCGTTTGCTGACCTGATGAAGGAAGGACAGGAAGTAACCATCCTGTTTCATGCCGAAACTGAAACACCGCTGACCTGCGAAATACCTCCTTTCGTTGAGTTGACTATTACCTACACGGAGCCTGGCATAAAAGGAGACACAGCAACCAATGCCTCCAAGCCAGCCATTGTAGAGACAGGTGCCACCATTCAGGTGCCCCTTTTCATCGGCCAGGATGAAAAAATCAAAGTAGACACTCGTACCTATTCATACGCAGAGAGAGTTAAATAACACATGAAAGCTAAAGAAATCCAGGAACTAATCGACTTCATCGCCAAATCCGGCCTGAACAAAGTAAACATCGAAACAGAGGAGTTCAAGATCTCAGTAAAACGTGATCCGGACCAGAAGATTAAGTATGTGAAAGATTCCGGCGCACAGGCTGCTGCGCCGGTTGCACCGCTACCTTCTCCTCAGGCCGCTGCTCCGGCCGCCGTTGCTGCCCCCGCCCCTGCCGCACCTGCTGCAGCACCCGCCAACGACGAAAGCAAGTATGTAGCCATCAAGGCACCTATGATCGGCACCTTCTACCGTGCCTCAAGCCCGGAGTCTCCTATTTTTGTAAATGTAGGCGACGAAGTGAAAAAAGGCCAGGTGATCTGCATCATCGAAGCTATGAAGCTGTTCAACGAGATCGAATCTGAAGTGTCAGGTAAAATCGTGAAAGTGCTGGTAGACAATGCCTCTCCGGTTGAATACGACCAGCCACTGTTCCTGGTAGACCCAAGCTAACATTCTGATTTGAAAGTTTGAAAATGAGATAATCTGGAAATGGAGATGTTGAAAATATGTCTCCATTTTCCTTGTTCAGAATTTTCAGATTCTCCGAATCTTCAAATCTCCAAATTCTAGATTATGTTTAAGAAGATACTGATCGCCAACCGTGGCGAGATTGCATTACGTATTATTCGTACCTGCAAAGAGATGGGTATAAAAACGGTGGCCGTGTATTCTACCGCCGACAAAGAAAGCCTGCACGTGCGCTTTGCTGACGAGGCTGTTTGTATTGGTCCTCCTGCAAGTGCCCAATCTTACCTGAACATCCCGAACATTATTGCTGCTGCAGAAATCACGAATGCGGATGCCATACACCCTGGCTATGGCTTCCTGTCAGAAAATGCAGAATTCTCCCGCATCTGCGCCGAAAACCACATCAAGTTTATTGGTGCCTCCCCGGAGATGATCAACGCCATGGGCGATAAGGCATCGGCGAAGGCAACCATGAAAAAGGCAGGTGTGCCTACTATACCAGGCTCCGAAGGCTTGCTGAAGTCGTTGGAAGAAGGTATCAAGCTGGCAAATAAAATCAAGTACCCTGTTATCCTGAAGGCAACTGCCGGTGGTGGTGGCAAGGGGATGCGTATTGCCAAGAACGATGCTGAATTCGAGAAAGGATGGAATGATGCCCGCGCCGAGGCAAGAGCCGCGTTCGGAAACGATGGCATCTACCTGGAGAAATTTGTGGTAGAGCCACGCCACATCGAGATTCAGTTAATTGGTGACCAATACGGAAACGCAGCGCACCTTTCAGAGCGTGACTGCTCTATTCAGCGCCGCCACCAGAAACTAGTGGAAGAAACACCTTCTCCTTTTATCACCGACGATCTGCGTGAAAGAATGGGTACGGCAGCCATTGCGGGTGCCAAAGCCATCAATTACGAAGGTGTGGGCACCATCGAGTTCCTGGTTGATAAAGACCGTGAGTTCTACTTTATGGAGATGAACACGCGAATCCAGGTAGAGCACCCGATTACGGAAGAAGTAATCGACTACGACCTGATTAAGGAGCAGATAAAGGTAGCTGCCGGCGAAAGAATCTCTGGTAAAAACTACTTCCCGAAGAAGCATGCGATTGAGTGCCGCATCAATGCTGAGGATCCAAAGAACGGCTTCCGCCCTTCTCCAGGAAAAATCGTGAACCTGCATTTGCCAGGAGGCCATGGTGTGCGCGTAGACTCTCACGTTTACTCTGGCTACACCATCCCACCAAACTATGACTCCATGATTGCGAAGCTGATCGTAAGTGCGCAGACACGGGAGGAGGCTCTGGTAAAAATGAAGCGGGCACTAAGTGAGTTTGTAATCGAGGGTATCAAAACTACTGTGCCGTTCCACCTGAAGCTGATGGATGACAAGGGCTTTAAGGAAGGTAACTTTACAACAGCTTACCTGGAAGGCTTTGACTTTAAAACTCTGGACTAGATAGAATTCTTTTCTTTACAGGCCCCGGCGGAAATGCCGGGGCTTTTTTATTTTCCCGTGCAACTGTAAAAGCCAAATTAGTATCTTCAGGGTAGATATACTTTGTGTATGATAAAGATAAAAGTGACATGGTGCCTTTGGCTTGCCTTTCTTTTCACGCAGGCAGGCTGTACCTCCCAGCTCTTTATTGAGCGCACGTTGCCGGCAGAGGTTCCGGTTAAAGACAGCCAGTGGAAGGTGCTGGTTATGAACCGCTACGATGCAGACCTGCTGCCCTATAAGCGGGAGAAAAAGATAGAAGTATATGCTGATGGCGCCATGCATGCCCTTGCCGGTGTGCTGAATGCCATTGACAACGATTTAACCTATACCCTCGTCGCCACAGACACCACAGCCTATACTTCTATGGCAGTGGAACACTTCTTTCTCCTGCACAGGTACAGGAAATATACAACAGGTATCCACACCACCTTCTCCTTACCCTCGACAACTTCGACGCCTACATGGAGCAGGAAGTGGAACGACAGGAAGACGAAGACGGGGATATTACTAAAACGGCACACTTTACGTTATTCTCCCAATCCAGCTGGACCCTCTATGATAGCACAGGTACAGTACAGTACTGGATCGCGTGTCGCTGAAGAGTGATGCGCTGTATAACTCCAGAGGCGTTATCAGTGGTTTGCTGGCAATAGGTCCTGCCATCAGTAACGCAGGTCCTGTCATTAACTCCCTGGCTAGAGAAACAGGATGGGATTATTGGGGACAGACTGGCACCTAAGCAGGTTTCATTCCTTCGCCCCTATTACTCAAACAAGAATTTTGGACCTGCGGCATACCAAATGGCTACGGCCAACTGGGCCGTAGCGATTGCTCTATTGAAACCACTAACGGAACATACAAAGAAGAAAGAGGCTGGCAAAGCTGCTTACAACCTGGCGGTAGTGTACGAGGCCCTGGGGCAAATTGAAGAAGCAAAACACTGTGCCCAAATAGTTATAGAAAGAAACAACAAATGCGCTATGATGCTGCTCCCTGATTTAGAGCGGTATTAACCACTCCCGCCTGTTAAAACAAGAGAGCCCTACCTGATGAAGGTGGGCTCTCTTGTTTTGAAATTTTATAAAATATTATTTAAGTTTTGCAGGCTTTTCCTCTTCCTCAATCACCTGCTCCAGCTCTTTGTACCAGCTTTCGCCGTACTTGCGTATGAGGGGCTCTTTAAGAAACTGGTAGACGCGCACTCCTAAATCAACACCAAAGCTACAGGCAGAAGCACAGATGCTCCACCTGTCGTAGTTCAGGGCTTCAAAATCATCGTATTTTGTCACGCGGATCGGATACAGATGGCAGGAAATAGGTTTTTTCCAGCTGATCTTTCCATCGTTGTAAGCCTGTTCGATAGCACACTTCAACTTGTTGTCCTCGTCGTAGAGGGCATAAGCACATTCCCTGTTGTTGATGGTTGGGGTAGAGTAATCACCTTCCCAGTCTTTGATGTAGAGGCCCTGCTCTTCAACGGCAAGCTTTCCGGCACCTGTCATATAGGGCTTTATCTGCTCATAGCTCTCCTGCAGAATTGCCAGCTCCTCTTCTTCTAAAGGAGCGCCCAGGTCACCCTCTACACAACAGGCTCCTTTGCATTTCTCAAGGTTACAAACAAAAAACTGTTCACGCACGTCATCACTGATGACTGTATTCTGTAGGACTATCATTTTCTAATAAAAGAGTAAGAACAAAGGAATGCAGATACAAGTTGACCCTTTGCTGATTTTACTGGAAGACAAAGGTAGTGTTAAAATAGTTTAATAAAGGCTGTACGGGCCAAAGCTAGCGTATCAGCAGAGCTTCTCCTGCTGTACCAGTTGGTATGCTGCTAACTCAGCCCCGCCCAAAGAACAGCAATGCCCCTGCGCAAATTATCTATAGCAGAAAATTACAGAGAGAATACTGCTGCTACTCCTGTTTTTTTGGCGAGCCGGAAGCCAGCAGGATGTTTATCACGTTCTGGTGCTTGGTATAGTCAATGGCAGCTTTACCATTATTGTCCACTAACTTGGCATCAGCACCTGCCTGCAGCAGCGCCAGGATAATTTCGAAGTTGGCGTTTATTTCGCAGGCCAGCATAAGCGGTGTTTTGCCCTCGTTATTCCGGATGTTCGGATCTGCGCCTGCCTGCAATAGTTTTTCCAGCTCCATAATACCGATGTGCTGCCCAATGGTAGCTTGCAGAGCCTGCGCCAGCGCCGTGTTTCCCTGCTTATCCTGTATGTTCAGGTTTGCACCGTTGTTGATGAGTGTGTCCAGCAGCATTACCTGCTCCATCTCATAATACTCTGAACGTATTCTGGAGCTGCTCACCACATAATGCAGGGCTGTTTTACCATCAATGTCCTGTGCATTCACATCGGCACCATTTTTCAGTAGCTCCGCCACTGTTTTAAAACGCACCTCCGGCTCATACGTAACGCCATAGTCCTCCAGCAACATCGGTATATAAACGGTGTGCATCAGCGGTGTACGACCATGTAAATCAGCACTGTATTCTTCAGGAACAGCCATAGAGTTCGGGCTGCCTCCTGCCGCAATGGCGCGCTGCAGCATTTCCGGGTCCCTGTTGATGGCCGCAATCACTACTTTCTGATCCGGGGTCTGGTTAATGTACAGCAGCTGCTCATAAGCATTCACGCTTCCTTTTTCTACTGCCTTGCGGTATAGCTGGCGGGCCTTGTCTATTTTTACTTCACCCAGCGTGCCTTCCTCGTAAAGCAGGGCCAGCGTATAGGTAGACTCTCTGTCTCCTGCCTCCACGCCCTTGTTAAGCCAGCACAATGCTTTCTCTGTGTTTTTAGCTACACCTTCGCCGTTCAGGTAAAGGTTGGCCAAAGAAGCATACGCAGACACATCGTTTGCCTCAGCAGCACGGCTAAGGTAATTGAAGGCCAGGCCCTTGTCCACCATCTCGCCAAACCCGGTATAGTACATTCCTCCGAGAATACGGTTGCAGAAGGCATCCCCTTCCACTGCTTTCTCCCTTATTTCGATACCTGCTGTGCGCATGCGCTGCATAAACCGACGCTCGTCATCCTTGTTGCGCAGTGTCATTGTTTCTGCCATGCCCAGGTGCCCAAAGAGGCTCCCGCCATCCAGGGCCAGCTTGTAGTAATACTGGGCTGAGTCCCTGTTCGCAGCAAAGTACTTCTCCGCATTCTCTATTTGCTGAACAGTATCTATCTGCACCGAGTCATATTTCAGTTCCCGGAACTGGTGCATACGGCCAATAAAATAATAAGCATCTTTGTCGCCTTGTGCAATGGCTTCCTTAAACTTATCATAGGCCTCTTCATAACGCTGAAGTTTATAATAGGCCATCGCCTCGTCCATAGCCGGGGTGCGCCAGATCTTCTTAGTGACCACCACAGGGGCAGCAGTAGCAGGCTTTATAGTTGCAGATGCTGTAACAGTTGCCTTGGTGGCATTTGTCGCAGGGGCTTTGTCAGCAGCCTTCTGAGGTGCATTCTGTGCAAACCCAACCTGGCTTGCGCCGCCCAAAAACAAAATCAGTAGCAAATGCTTCATAAGAGGTATATGAGGTACTATAAGTGCGAATTTAGTGTAATATAAAAGCAAAAATTGATGCAAAGAAACCAACTCTGAGGCTGTAAATCAAAAAACGCACCAACCTTGAGGCGGAAGTAAACAAATTCTGTGGCTACAAGCTTCAATGTAAACGCTTTAGAGTTTGTTCCTGTTCATATTACAGGATTTATCTTTTAACAACAGAGTACGTGCCGTGCCAAAATAAGAAAGCCGGTTCAGAAAACGGATTTGTATTCGTAAATTGCGGTAGATTTTAAGACGCACGCGGAAGAGAAGAAATGGATCACTTAAGTTTATTAAACGAGTCGCAACGTGCGGCAGTGCTTCACATAGAAGGACCTGCCATGATTATTGCGGGTGCCGGTTCCGGCAAAACAAGAGTACTAACCTACAGGATTGCCCACCTGATAAGCCAGGGGGTAGATCCGTTCAACATACTGGCCCTGACCTTTACAAACAAAGCGGCCAAAGAAATGCGCCATCGTATCGAGAAAGTGATTGGCGCCGAAGCTAAAAATATCTGGATGGGGACCTTCCACTCTGTTTTCTCCCGCATCCTGCGCTCCGAGGCAGAGAAAATCGGTTACCCCAAAAGCTTTACCATCTACGATACCGATGACTCCAGGACACTCATCCGCAACATTGTGAAGGAGATGAACCTGGACGATAAACTATACAAGCCGAATGTGGTGCTGGGTCGTATTTCGTCTGCCAAAAACAAGCTGATATCTGTAAAGCAATACATCAACGACCCGGTGATACAGGCTGATGATGAGGCTGCTATGCGCCCAAAAATCGGAAAAATATATGAGACATACCAGAACCGCTGCTTTAAGGCAGGTGCCATGGACTTCGATGATTTGCTGTTCAACACCAACGTGCTTTTTAAAGATCACCCTGATGCGCTGAACAAGTACCAGAACATCTTTAAGTTCGTGATGGTGGATGAGTACCAGGATACGAACTATTCCCAGTACCTCATTACCCGCAAGCTGGCCGCCCAGAACCGAAACATTGTGGTGGTTGGTGACGATGCCCAGTCCATCTACGCCTTCCGTGGGGCTGATATACAGAACATCCTCAACTTTGAGCGCGACTATCCGGAACTGCAGGTGTTTAAACTGGAGCAGAACTACCGCTCCACGAAGAACATCGTGCACGCTGCCAATTCTGTCATTAAAAACAACCAGGCACAGCTGCGCAAGGATGTTTTCACAGACAATGAGCAGGGTCCGCTGATTGAGGTCATCAAAGCCAACTCCGACAACGAGGAAGGCAAGTTGGTGGCCACTACCATTTTTGAGGAGAAAATGAGCAACCACCTCTCCTACGACGATTTTGCCATTCTGTACCGCACCAATGCCCAGTCGCGTGCCATGGAGGAGGCCCTGCGCCGCATGAACATCAAATACAAGATCATCGGGGGTTTGTCCTTCTACCAGCGCAAAGAAATCAAGGACCTGATTGCCTACCTGCGCCTGACGGTGAACCCTAACGACGAGCAGGCCCTGCGCCGTGTAATCAATTATCCGAAGCGCGGCATCGGCGAGACAACCGAGCAGAAGCTTTTTGTGGTGGCCAATGATACCAACCACGCAGTTTGGGAGGTAGTAATGAACGCGACGGAGTTTTTAGGTAACCGTGTGGGCACGGCTATCGAGAACTTCTCCATCATGATCCGGGATTTTGCCCGCATTGCTGAAAACAGCGATGCTTTTGAGGTAGCCAAGCATGTGGCAAAACACTCCGGTATTGTGGATGATTTGTACCAGGACAAGACTGTAGAGGGCCTGGCGCGCTATGAGAACATCCAGGAGTTACTGAATGGTATAAAAGAGTATGTAGACGACCCGGAGAAAGAAGACAAAAGCCTCTCCGCTTTTCTGCAGGACATTGCCCTGATTACGGACGCTGATACCAAGGCTGACGATGAGGGGGAATTTGTGACCCTGATGACCATTCACTCGGCCAAAGGCCTGGAGTTTAAGAACGTATTTATCGTGGGTATGGAAGAAAACCTCTTCCCGAGCCAGATGATGCTGAACTCCCGCGCCGACCTGGAAGAAGAGCGCAGGCTGTTTTATGTGGCCATTACGCGTGCAGAAAAGCGCCTGTACCTCACCTATGCCACCAGCCGCTACCAGTGGGGCAACCTGCGTGCCTGTGAAAAGAGCCGCTTCTTAGACGAAATCGACCCGAAATACATCAACTTCAAGTACGGGGACAGCGGCGCGAGCAGTGGCGGAAACGTGTTTGACCGCGTACTGCAGCGAAAGAGCAACCTCGTTGCGCCTGCGCCACGAAAGCAGGTAGCCAGCAACTACACGCCCCCAGCCGACTTCAAGGCAAGTGATACTTCCACCCTGGCAGCGGGTATGAAGGTAGAGCATCCGAAGTTCGGATTCGGAACCGTCACAAAGATGGACACGCAGGGTAACAGCACCAAAGCCATCATCAACTTTGATGAAGTGGGTGAGAAAACGCTACTGCTGAGTTTTGCTAAACTAAAGATTCACGCATAGGTCATTTAACAAGGGCCGGCATCATTTCTCTTGGTGCCGGCCCTTGTTCCTGCGCCTGTACACCCTGCTCCGCCTTTATTTTTGACTCCCGGACACTAAGCGTGTCTACCACAATCTCATAGAGCTTATCCATCTCTGCTACGTGGTTGAGGTAGTACTGGTAGGTGGCCTTGAAATCCTCTTGCTGTACACCGTGCTTTTCCAGAATTTCAGCCTGTTGCTTGTTGAACACCATCAGGGCCGTATCCGGGTACGCAATGTGCTGCTCAATCACCGCCTCTACGGTGTGTATGTCAGCCAGAATGCGCACCATCTTGGGCTGTGGTATCATATTAGCAGGCTTATCTCCGTTATCTTGCTGGCACCCCAGCAGAAAGAGGCAAAAAAGGAGGTAGAAAAGTCTTTTCACGGGTGTAAATTACGAGAATATGTGATAATTTTAAAATTACGCAAAAAGGCGGCAGCCCATGAAAGAGCTTGTAAAGAAGCTACGCAAATACGAAATACGCATCCGTAAAGCCATTACCACTCAGATGCAGGGCGACTTTCACTCTGTGTTTAAAGGTACGGGATTGGAGTTTGACGATGTGCGCGCTTATCAGTACGGTGACGATGTGCGTTCTATCGACTGGAACGTGTCTGCTAAGGGCCATGGTACTTTTGTTAAAACTTATCGCGAGGAAAAAGAGCAGTCTGTATTTCTGATGCTGGATGTAAGTGCCTCCCAAACCATAGGCACCGGTACCCAGCAGAAGCTGGATGTGGGCAAAGAAATATGTGGCGTACTGGCATTGTCAGCGGCCAGGCAGCAAAGCCAGATAGGGATGATTTGCTTTTCCGATCAGAAGGAAAAGTACATAAATCCAGCCAAGGGCATTCAGCAGGCTTACAGCATTATAAAAGCGCTGAGCGAGCTGCAGCCCAAATCAGTAAAAACAAATTTACCGGCAGGCATCAAACTGACGCTGGACATTATCAAGCGCCGCAGCATCATCCTGCTGCTATCTGATTTCATCGACAACAACTACGAGAAGGAGCTCTCTATGCTGGCCAGGCGCCACGACCTGATTGTGCTGCACCTGCTGGATGTTCGGGAGCATAACCTGCCGCCCATGGGCATCGTGCCTGTGCTGGACAAGGAAACCGGCCGCACCGTCTGGCTCAATACCTCCGGAGATGAATTTCAGAAGCGCTACCTGTCGCAGTATAAGGAAAATCAGGAGAACCTGATGCGCCTCTGCCAGAAGTACCAGGCGAATTACCTGACCATCCAGACAGACGAGGATTATGTACCGCAACTGGTAAACCTGTTCAGGTTAAGAAATAAGTCTACTAAGAAAAGTGTTTAGATTATTCTTCATCATACTGCTCTGCTTCCTGCAGGCAGGAGCGTGGGGGCAGCAGGTACCAAGGCCCCAGGGTTCCTTTAACCAGGACACAGCCAAGCTGGGCGAGCTGCTGCAATATACCCTGGTGCACAGGCACCCGGCCGCACAGGAGGTCGTGCTGCCGCCGGAGAACTATAACTTTGCTCCTTTTGAGCTGGTGCGTAAAGATTTTTACCCCACTACCACCAAAGCAGGCATCAGCACAGACAGTGCCGTGTACACGCTGCGCAGTTTTGAAATTGAACCGGTACAACAACTGGCCCTCCCGGTTTATGTTCTCGGTGATCAGGATACAACGGAGGTGTTCACAGATGCTGACGCCATTGTGCTGCGGCAACTTGTGACAGAAGTGCAGGAGCCGCTGCAGGTGCAGGCTGATACAACGCTTGTCACTGTGGAGGAGCGCTTCAACTGGCCCGAACTCCTTTTATGGATAGTCGCGGTAGCCACTTTTCTAAGCCTTATCTGGTTTATATTCGGACAGGCGATCCGCCGGAAATACAAGCTTTACCGGCTGCGGAAGGACCACGTGTACTTTGCTTCCCGCTATAACTCGCATGAAGAACGCTTTAAGAAGACGGGGGCGATCCAGAGCCTTGAGAAGGCTGTCTCGCTCTGGAAAAACTACCTCACAAAGCTGGAAAAAAGTGCCATTAACTCCTTTACCACAAAAGAGATAGTGGAGTACTATGAAAACGACGAGGAAGTAAATACAGCCCTGCGTATCTGTGACAAAGCCATATATGGCAACGTGCAAACAGAAACTGAGGGAGAGACAAACCTGGCCCTGGGTATGCTTCGCCGCTTTGCCAAGAGCCGTCATAAAACCCAACGAGAACTAATCAAGAATGCAAAGAGATAACCTATGGGACTGGCTAAGCCTGGAGTGGTTCAGCTTCAGCACCCTGCGCTCCTTTGATTGGGTATACCCGCTGGTGCTTTATGCCTTGCCCCTGGTGCCCCTGCTGTTCCTGTTAAAGTGGCTTTTTACCATCAACACCCGAAACAAGCTGGATTTAGCTATGTTTGAGGGAAAAGTGCGCTGGCAGTGGAGCAGCTTGTTGCGGCATATTCCGAACCTGCTGTTTATGGTCTTCATGATGCTGGTACTCGTAGCCCTGGCAAGGCCACAGAGGACTAATGAGCAGGTAGAGCAAACGGCAGAGGGCATCGACATTGTGCTGGCCATGGATGTGTCGGGTTCTATGGAACTGCAGGACATCAGGCCAAACCGATTGGCGGCGGCAAAGGAAGTAGCCCTTGACTTTATTAGCGGCCGGGTGCAGGACCGCATCGGGCTGGTGGTTTTTGCCGGGGATGCCTACTCCCTCTCCCCTCTCACAACCGACTACCAGCTCCTGCGGGAACACATAAATTCCATCAGTTTTAAAATGATTCCGAACGATGGCACCGCCATCGGCAGTGCCCTGGCGGTGGCCATCAACCGCATGCGGGATTCTGATGCTAAAAGCAGGGTCATTATCCTCATCAGCGACGGGGAGAACACTGCCGGAAGCCTGGATCCTGAACTGGCCGCCCAGCTTGCCTTTGCCTACGGTATAAAACTTTATACCATCGGGATAGGTAAAGATGGGCAGGTACCTTACCAGGAGGAAGAAACGGGCAAGACGCTTTATGTAGAAACGCAGATGGATGAAACTAGCCTGCGCCAGATAGCCCGTATCGGAGAAGGAAGCTTTTTCAGGGCCGATACCAAAGACGCCTTGCAGGAGGTTTTCCGGAGCATCAACAGACTGGAGCGAACGGAAATAACAGAAAAGCGCTTCCGCGATACCCATGACTATTACCAGGTATACCTGAAGTGGGCGCTCCTGCTCCTCCTGTTCTGGATGCTTCTTAAGAATACGTTCATCACCAATGTGCTGGAAGATTGAAGTTACGTAGCACGTATTCTGTATCAGGTAGCACAATAAAACCTTATTCTAAAGACACTTGGCAACATTGCAGCGTCATTAGATACAGAAGTTAGATTGCAAGACGAAAGGGCGAAGACGCTTAGAAAACTTTACTTTTAAAGCTGTCTGCCCAATCAATACAACTAAAAACCACCGGTCGCGATACATGATACGAACATCGCATCGTGATACGTAAAACAAAAACTATGTCAATAGCCGATAACATCCGTTACTTTGATGAGCAGCTGAGGAACACACCCTGCCGCTTGGTGGCTGTCTCTAAAACACATCCTGTTGAGAAGATAAAAGAGGCTTATGATGCAGGGCATCGCCTTTTTGGAGAAAACAAAGTGCAGGAATTAGTCGATAAAAGGGACTTGTTACCACACGACATTGCCTGGCACCTGATCGGCCACCTGCAACGGAACAAAGTAAAGTACATTGCCCAGTTCATCGATACCATTCAATCGGTAGACAGCCTGAAGCTACTGGAGGAAATTAACAAGCGTGCCGAGCAATTTGGGCGCACCCTGCCCATTAACTGCATGCTGCAAATTTCTATTGCCGATGAGGAAACAAAGTTCGGGATGAGCTATGAGGAGGCGGTGGCGCTGCTCCAGTCGCAGGAGTACCAGGAGATGCGGTACATCAGCATAACAGGCGTAATGGGCATTGCCACCAACACAGAAGACGAGCAAAAGCTGCGGCAGGAGTTCAGGTACCTGCGCGAGTGCTTTCAGAACCTGAAAGAGACATTTTTCTTTTCCAGCGACTATTTTAATGAAATATCCATGGGCATGACCTCCGACTGGCAACTGGCCATAGAAGAAGGAAGTACCATGATTCGGGTAGGAAGCGGCATTTTCGGAAGCCGCAACTATAACAGGTAGCACAGCAACAGCAACCTTTGTTTTCACAAACTTAAATCGCACAGGTATCCAATGTCAACTCCCCCGGCTTCCACAAACCTGCCTGCTTTTGATATGCAAGGCCACCGGGGAGCGCGGGGGCTGATGCCGGAAAACACAATACCCGCCATGCTAAAAGCCTTGGCTGTGGGGGTTACGACACTGGAAATGGATGCGCACATCAGTAAGGACAGGCAGGTACTGCTCTCCCATGATCCCTGCATCAATCCGGAGCACGAACTGATGCCTGACGGTAGCGAAATACCTGCTGCAGACGCTGAAAAGTATGTTTTGTACCAGATGCATTACAGCGAAATCAGGCAATTTGATGTAGGCTCCAGGAGGTATAAGCGCTTCCCGCAGCAGGACCTCATGAAGGTGCATAAACCGCTTCTGTCTGAAGTAATTGATGAAGCGCAGTCATTCCTTGCAGCCCATCAGCTTCCCCAGGTGTTTTACAACATCGAAACTAAATCCTGGCCTGGGACTGATGGGAAATATCATCCGGCACCCAAAGAATTTGTGCAGCTTTTGATGGAGGTAATAGAAAAAAAGGGAGTAGTAGATTGGGTGATCATTCAGTCCTTTGATGTACGAACGCTGCAGGTGCTGCATACCCTACACCCACAGGTAAAAACTTCTCTGCTTGTAGAGAATAAAGAAAGCCTGGAGCAAAACTTAGATCCTCTCGGTTTTATACCCACGATTTACAGTCCTGATCATGCTTTAGTTTCTCCCGGTTTAGTAAAATCCACACACAGGCAAGGCATCAGGCTTGTTCCCTGGACGGTGAATAACCTGGACGAAATGCGGCAACTGAAGCAAATGGGTGTAGACGGGCTCATCTCGGACTATCCGAATTTGTTTTGTAAATTATGATTTAAACCACATAATGCAGATATTCAAATCATATTCGCTGCGTAAAAGCATTTAACACCTCTTCCACCAGCTACAGTTCAGCACTGTCCGGCCTGCTTAGCTACCATATTTCCGAAGCGGGCAGCATAAAATTATCTGTTAAATAATTTAAATTAAACAAAAGCCACACACAACTATGACACAACATGCAGCTACCGTAGAAAAAAAGTACAAAGAATTCGTAGAACGCATTGTTGACACAAATGCTGTATGGGGATTGACCAAAGACGAAACCTGGGCAACCTCCAGTTCTCAGGAGTTTGAGGACACAGAGGTTATCCTGTTCTGGTCAGGGAAGGAAGGTGCCGAAGCCTGTGCCGAAGATGAATGGGCAACATACAAGCCGGAAAGCATCTCATTGGTGGAGTTCCTGGAGAACTGGTGCGTGGGCATGTACGGCGATGAATTACTGCTGGGTGCCGATTGGGACACAGACCTCAGCGGCAAAGAAGCAGAACCGCTTGTGGTAGCCCTGGACGTTGTGAACGTTCTAAAAGCGAAAGGCAAAACGCTGGAGTTTACACAATACGAAAGCCAGGAGGAGTTTGAAGAGCAGGTAATAGAGGCGCTGGACGGAGAACAGTAAAACCTTAGTAATTGGTTGAATTAATTTTTCATAAAAAAAGAGGTTCAGACTTTACAACTTGCCCCTTACCTTTGCTATCATACATACTTTCATTGTAATTCATCCATAAACAAGTGACGCAAAAAACAATTCTGCTTATAGCTACTGCATTCGGAGCCTTAACGGTTGCTATCGGTGCTTTTGGGGCGCATGCGCTGGGGCCAATGCTACGGGCAACCAACCGGGTAGACACATTTGAAACTGCCGTAAAGTACCAGATGTATCACACGCTGGCCCTGTTGGCGGTAGGCCTGCTTTTGTTCAGAGTAGAGCAACCGGCACTTCAGGTGGCTGCCTGGTGCTTTTTCCTGGGTATCCTTATTTTTTCAGGCTCCCTTTATACCTTGTGTATCACGGGCGTTACCTGGCTGGGAGCCATAACCCCAATTGGCGGCACAGCCATGATAATAGGCTGGGGAGCCTTGTTTTACGCCATCCTGAAAGCATTGTAATGCTATTTAAACCATAGAACAACAAGAGGCTGCCGCAAACCGGCAGCCTCTCTTTTTTCCCGGCCAGTGTTTGGACTCCTGTTCATTCAGAAATCAGAACTCTCCGTAGTTAACAGGCATCTTTCCTACCCCCATAAAAAAAGCCCTCTAACAGAGGGCTTTTGATGTATTAAATAAACTGAAAGTAAAATTACTGCTTTGCAGCACTTGCAGTTGACTTGTCTTTAATGTTTGTCACGATGTACACATACTTCGCACCTTCTGCTGCGTTAGAGTGCACCGTGATAGCTTTCTTCTGCTGCCCCATTTTACCGGCACTGTTGAATTTAGCTGTTACAAAACCTGTTTTGCCTGGCATTACAGGCTCTTTCGTCCAGTTTGGCGTGGTACAACCGCAGGTTACATCCACACGCTCGATTACAAGCGGCTGTGTACCTGTGTTTGTAAACTTGAAGGTGTGCTCCACTACATCGCCTTGCGTAATGTCGCCAAAATTGTGCTCTGTTTCCTCAAAAGTTAGCGCCGGGCCATTCTTTGCCTGCTCTTGCGGAGCTGTCGCCTTGGCTTTTGGTTGTTCCTGCGCCATAGTGCCACCAGCCACTAAAGCTGCAAAAGCAAAAGAAAGAAGTACTTTTTTCATCTGTGTAAAGAGTTAGGTTTAAAGCAATAGCTATGGTACTTATTTAGCTTTTAAAACGTTACAAAATAAGCATTTATTTTGTCAGTTAACTAATAATTGTTGATTAAAGTTCAGCAGGTACAGCTCCTCCGACGATCGGGTAAGTGCGGTGTACAGCCAGCGGGCAAATTCTTCGTTTATCATATCTTCTTTCAGAAAACCCTGGTCCACAAACACCGCTTTCCATTGGCCACCCTGTGCCTTATGGCAGGTAAGGGCATAAGCAAACTTTACCTGGAGCGCGTTCAGGTAAGGGTTCTTCTTCAGTTCCTTACTGCGTTCTTTTTTTGTCCTGATGTCCGCATAATCCAGCAGCACCTCCTCGTACAGCTTTTTGTTTTGGTCGGCAGGCAGGGCGGGTGCATCCGTATACAGGGTGTCAAGCATAATCTTTACTTCCTCCTCCTGGGCGTCCGGGTAGTCCACGAACCGGACACGCACATCGGCAAAGCGGAAGCCGTACATCTCTTCGAAGCGTATAATTTTGGTCACCTCCACAAAGTCACCGTTAGCCATAAAGCCGATATCAGAGTCTTTCGGAAGCCAGAAATAGTTGTTGCGCACAATCATCAGGTAATCCCCCACCCCCAGCTCGTCTTCGGCAAAAAAGATACGCCGCCGCACGTGCTGGTTATACAGGTTCGCTGATTTGTTGGAGCGGCAGATGATGATGGTGTTTTCTATTCCGAACTTATCGTAGGCATAGCGCAGGCCATCCTCCAGCTTCTCCCCCGTCATCCGGAAGATATCGCGCCAGCCCTTGGTGAACAGCTTAATCTCGAGGTGCTCCTGCTTCATCTGGTCCCGCAGCTGCGTGGCGTTCATCAGGATACCTGAAGCTTCTGCCTGTCGCATGACGTTGCGTAGTTCTACCTGCTGTACATTACACCAGAAGTTCTGCTTCAGGTACTCGGCATCCAGCGAAGGGCTGAGCGCCTGCCCTACCGGTGGCAGCTGAGCCGTATCGCCAATGAGCAGCAGCTTGTTGTTCTTTTTATCAAACACAAAGTTAAGCAGGTCCTCCAGCAAGCCATTGTCCCCAAACCCGCCTTCATCCGAGATCATCGACGACTCATCTACAATGTAGATGGTATTGTCGGACTTGTTGGGCTGCCGTGTAAAGGAGAGGCCCTCGGAAAAAGGATTGGCTGTCTGGCGGTAAATCTTCTTATGGATGGTGTGTGCTAGTTTGCCACTGTAACTGGCCATTACCTTTGCCGCACGGCCGGTTGGTGCCAGCAGCACATATTTGTAGCCAAACGTATTCAGGATTTTCACCAGCGAGCTGACCACCGTAGTTTTACCGGTTCCCGCATATCCTTTCAGCAAAAAGACCTGCCGCTCCTCCTGTTTGGAAAGAATGAACTCATCCAGCTTGGTGAAAAGTTTGGCCTGGTCTTCTGTAGGTTCAAACGGGAAATTATTTCGTAAGGCTTCTAAGGGGCGCATGCTTCTTCAAAAATAATAAAACAGCAGAAGGGACAGGATTTCAGGCATCAGGCGTATGAGTTAAAACCATACTTGGTGCTCATAAAACGAAATCAAAAATGCTTTAAAGTAGAGGAGGGAATTTCTCTTTTTCTTTGCTACTCCCAACCCAACCGCACACCCTGTCTATCTGCTCTGGAATAGTATAAAGGTACGACAGCGGAAATTTTTGCACAAAAAAAAGCCTTACGCTTTGAGTAAGGCTTTCTGTTTTTTTTGAAATGTTGTATAGTCTAAGAACTAAGCTCTTCTAACGTTAACAGCATTTAGTCCTTTTCTTCCTTCCTGAAGTTCATACGTTACTTCGTCATTTTCTCTGATCTCGTCAACAAGACCGCTAACATGTACGAAATATTCTTGTCCTGTGCTTTCATCCTTAATGAATCCAAAACCTTTTGTCTCATTAAAGAACTTTACTACTCCTTTGTTCATGATTAATTTTTATTTTCCTCAAAACTACATATTAATGCAATGCCAATCACTATAATTTTCAAAATTCTTTATTTTATTGACTTTTTAAATGAAAAACATTGCTCTAATCTATGATTTTCAGGTAAAGGCCCCCAAAATAAATTCTTTTTTAGTCTCTACGCGGTATATCGCCTGGGGTTATGGTTGCCATAGTAGTACTTGCTTTTGCGATGAGTAAAGGAGCATTATTTTCTTTCACCACATAAATTTCGGCCTCACAAAAATTAAGCTTTCGCCCAGGCTTTAGCACATAGCCCTTCGCCAGAAGCTTCTCCCCTACACCCGGATGAAAATAAGAGACCTTCAACTCTGCTGTAACAACGTTATGGTCCTTAGGCACCAGGCTAACAGCAGCAAAACCGGCCACAATATCGGCCAGGCTAGCAATAAGGCCCCCGTGTGCAAAACCTTTGTGCTGCCGGTGCTTCTCCTCCAGGATTAATTCGCCTTCTATTCTGCCAGCTTCTATCTTTGTAACCTGGAAGCCCATGAGTTTCATAAACTCCTGCCGTTTCAGTTTTTCCCGAATGTCCTGTTCAAAGTCAGGATTGAATGTCTTTATCATGGTGTAAAAGTACTGCCAATACCTATCGCTCACAAAATATGCCTGAACTGAACCCAAAAACCGCTCCCTACGCCGAAAAGCTCCGCGTGCGCGTGTGCGGCATCTGTATACACAACAACAAGCTCTTGCTGGTGCGCCATGGCAGCACCGTAGGAAACGAAAATTTCTGGGCGCCACCGGGTGGTGGTCTGCAATACGGCGAAACGATGCAGGCGGGCCTGGTGCGCGAAATACAGGAAGAAACCGGGCTGGAAGTGCAGGTAGAGCGTTTCCTGTTTGTGAATGAGTTTCTGCAGCCGCCCCTGCACGCTGTAGAGTTTTTCTTTGAAGTGAATGTGAAGGGCGGTAGCCTGGTGACAGGCGCTGATCCGGAGGCAACGGCCGAAGAACAGCTGATTGAGCAGGTGCAGTGGCTTGCGTTAAAGGAACTACAGGCTATCCCATTCAAGGACAAGCACCGGGTGCTGCAGCTACTGCTCTCCTTTGACGACCTGCTGGGCCTAAACCATTATTTTATCCCGTAACGGCTGCCTTGCTGCTGTTTGCCATAATTTTTTTATACTTGCAGAAGTGCACCGAAGCGCAAAGCAGCTTTTTTCCTATAGCAATATATTTTGAACACCATCAACACCCATTACCGGCTTTCCCATAAGATAGAGGACGAGGCATTTGCGCTCTCACAGGCTTATTACTGCAACTTATATCTGTCGCTTAGCCAGAAGGCTATCCGGTTGGCTGTGGTTGATACCGTACGCAACAAGTTTGTGGTGCTGGAGGATTATGAACTCATCACCATCTTCACCCCGCTGCAGGTGGCTGAACAGCTGCGACTGATTGCCACAGAAAACACCCTGCTGCAGGAACAACAATGGAACACTATCCGTGTCTCTTTCAGCAACCTGCATTTCACGCTTGTACCGGAAACACTCTACGACCCTGCTCATAAGGAAGACTACCTGCGCCTGCACACAGAACTGAACCCGCTACAGGATGTGGTGTTATCCTACCGCCACAGCGGACTGGAAGCTTTAAACATTTTTTCAGTAGATGCTGAATCTTTCGGGGCCCTGCAGGAGCTCTTTCCCAGACGGCCCTTGCAGCTTGTGCACCAAACCAGTGCCCTCATCCGCAGTGTGCTGCACCACACCGACCGTACGGCGGCCCGGAGCATGAATATTTTTGTGGAGCGTAACTATGTAACAATACTGGTAGTAAACGCAAGTGGATTAGAGTTTTGTAATGTGTTTCAGTACCATAGCCCCGAGGACTTCATCTACTACATCATTTTTGTGATGCAGGAACAGAAGCTGAACCCGGAGCAGGAAACGCTGATTACCTGGGGCGACATTACTCATGACTCCTCCCTGTTTAATATTTTGCAGAAGTACGTCCGACATATAAAACTTGGCAAAAAGCCAGCTGACGTAGAGTACAGCTACAAATTCCATGACATGTTCGAGCACCGGTACTTCGAGCTCTACAGCCTGCACCTTTGTGAGTAAATTCAATTTTGAATTTTGAATGACTGAATAATTGAATTAATTACTGCCTTAACTCAACCGTATAGTATCAAGCCATTCGAAGTTTCGTTTCTAATATTCAGTTATTCAAAATTCAGTCATTCAAAATTAAATTATGAAAAGAATTGCCTTGTTTCCCGGTTCCTTCGACCCTTTTACCAACGGACACTATGATGTGGTGATGCGGGGGGCAAAGCTTTTTGATGAGGTGATTGTGGCCATAGGAAATAATAGCAGCAAGCAGCGCTATATTCCGGTAGAGAAGATGTACGAGGTGATGACACGGCTCTTTGCAGAACAGCCGAATATAAAGGTGCAGACGTTTAAGGGACTGACAGCAGAGTTTGCCCGGGAAGTCGGGGCGCAGTTTCTGCTGCGGGGTTTGCGTAACACCACTGATTTTGAATATGAGAACACCATCGCTCAGGCAAACCGACAGGTAAACAATGACCTGGAGAGTGTTTTTTTAATTACCTCACCGCTGCTTGCCGCCATCAGCTCCTCCATTATCAGGGAGATACACCGCTTTGGTGGCAACGTGGATCAATTTATACCTTTCCAGTTTTCAGAGATTGCAGATAGTGCCGGACAATAAAGGCAATGGATGTATAGGCCTTTGGTAACACTTCTTCCACTTCTTCGGGGCTCATCCAGCGCACTTCTTCAATAAACTCCTCTGCCTGCGGCTTCATCAGGCTATCATCGGTGCAGCTCATCACGTACCAGCTGGTTTTCTTGAGGATCTTTTTACCCTTAAAGGCGTAAGAGTGCCAGGTTTTAGGCAGCTTATCCACCACTTCTACCTGTATGTTACACTCCTCTTCTACCTCCCGCAGGGCACCTTCCTGTACATTTTCTTTCTTGTTCAGTTTCCCTTTCGGCAGATCCCACACGCCCAGGCGGTAAATCATCAGAATCTTGCCCTCCTTCAGCACCAGGCCACCGGCAGCCTTTACTATTTTAAACTGATCTTTCAGGTGCGCAATCAGCTTTTTCTTTTTGTCCGTCACCAGGGTCAGCGAACGCAGCTTTTTCAGCTTTTTCACCTCCATTAACCGCACAATGCGGTCAATCAGCATGGCATCAGCATCTTTTATCAGCACATCCCCAACCAAATCTTTGGAAGTGAAATGGTCAGAGGCTTTCAGGATCAGGTCGTACTCATGCTTGTACACCTTCTCTGTTGCCTTTTTTAATATCAGGGGAATATCGTTAATGAAAACATTCATGCTTTTAGGTGCTTCTGATGAAGAATTCTAAATTTACACAAATCAATAAATAAATCACCTTAAACAAAATTTGCAGGCTTAAAAAGGAAGAATAATTATGTAATTTCGGCCATGGATTCTACGAACACAGCACATCAGGTAGCCTCTTTCCTGCTGGAAACCGAGGCGGTAAAACTAAGACCAGAGCAACCTTTCAAATGGAGCAGCGGCTGGAACTCGCCCATTTACTGCGATAACCGTGTAACCCTCTCCTTCCCTTATATCCGCAGCTACATAAAGCAGCAACTGGCCGAGCTCATTAAGCAGCATTACCCCGAAGCAGAAGCCATTGCCGGAGTAGCCACGGCTGGCATTGCACAGGGTGCACTCGTAGCGGACCTGCTGGAGATGCCTTTTCTGTATGTAAGGCCGGAGCCGAAGAAGCATGGCATGGGAAACCAGATAGAGGGCAGGCTGCTGGAAGGCCAGAAAGTGGTGCTGGTAGAGGACCTTATCTCCACAGGGGGCAGTTCTCTTAAAGCCGCCGAAGCAGTGAAAGCTGCCGGTGCCGAAGTAATTGGCATGGCTGCCATTTTCACTTACGGTTTCTCCGTGGCAGATGATAATTTCCGGAAAGCCGGCATCCCGCTGCATTGCCTCAGCAACTACAATGCCCTTACTGAAGCCGCCGTGGCCAACGGTTACATACAGGCCTCTGCCATGGAGGCCCTGGCACAGTGGCGGCAGTCTCCGGAAAGCTGGAGCAAGTAAGCATCGAAAGCCCAGGTTTAGCGCTTCTATAAATAAAAATCTTCTCTGTCATTACGACCAGGGAGAAATCTGTCCTGAATGCTTACAGATTTCTCCCTCTGGTCGAAATGACCGTTTTTTCTGCTGCCTCCGCGACAAACTTATAACCCCTCCCCCTTTTCTGCAGTAAACCTGAGACGACTGCAAAAACAACTGACATGAAAATAGGCCTGCTTTCCGACACCCACTCCTACCTCGACGACCAGATACTGCGGCTGCTCGCTGACCGTGATGAAATCTGGCATGCCGGCGACTTCGGCACGGCAGAGGTATCGCAGCGGCTGCGCGAGCTGGCGCCGCTGCGGGGCGTGTACGGCAACATTGACGGGCAGGACGTCCGGAAGCTGCATCCTAAGGTGGAACGCTTTGAGGTGAATGGGCTGGACGTGCTGATGACGCACATCGGGGGCTACCCCGGCAAGTACCACCCGGATGTGCGGAGCATCATCAAAGAGAATCCGCCACAGCTGTTCATTACCGGGCATTCCCATATTCTGAAGGTAATGACGGACAAAAGCCTGAACAACCTGCTACACATTAACCCAGGTGCAGCAGGAAGGCATGGGTTCCACAAAATCCGGACGATGGTACGCTTCGCTGTGGAGGGCGGCCAGGTGCGGGACCTGCAGGTAGTTGAGCTTGGCAAAAGGGCATAAAAAAAGTGTGCCTGCCGTGGCAAACACACTATGAAATCTTTTTAGTAAGCCGCCGCCATTTGCTGGAATAGCAGCGGCAGGCAGATGGGCTTACGTACCCCTAAAAAGAACTACTCAGCAGAAGTTTCTTCTTCAGTCTGTGCAGCAGGCGCCTCAGTAGTCTCCTCTTGCTTGTTCTTTGGAGCTTCACCGAACTGAGCTCTCAACTCGTCCATGTCAACGTTCTTGATAACAGGCGTAGCCAGCAGTTGCTTAATTCTTGCTACTCTGTTGTTTGCTCTTGCCTTATTCTTACGGTCTTTTCTTTTTAATCTAGTAACTCCCATCGTTGCAATAATTTAATTTGAACGGCAAAAGTAAGTTATTAATTTTACAAAGTAAAGTATTTCCAGAACCAAATCACCATGCAAATAACAGATTTACGCTCCGACACCGTCACAAAACCCACTCCTGCCATGCTTCAGGCCATGTTCAGCGCAGAGGTTGGCGACGATGTGTACGGCGAAGACACTACTATAAATGCCTTAGAGGCTAAAACAGCCGCCATGTTCGGGATGGAGGCAGGCCTCTTCTGCCCATCCGGCACCATGACCAACCAGATTGCTATTAAAGTGCATACACAGCCGCTCACAGAGGTAATCTGCGACGTAACGGCACACATCTATCAATACGAAGGCGGTGGTATTTCTTTTAACTCCGGCGCCTCAGTTGCCCTGGTGCACGGTACCCGGGGCAAAATGACACCTCAGCAGGTAGAAGCCCACATCCGGCCGCTGGACAACGTGCACTTTCCGGAGACAAAGCTGGTAGCCCTGGAGAACACCTGCAACAAAGGCGGCGGCACCTATTATACGCTGGAGGAAATTGCGGCTATCTCGGAAGTTTGCAGGCGCCACAACCTGGCCCTGCACCTGGATGGAGCCCGTGTATTCAATGCGCTGGCTGCCTCAGGAGAGAGCCCACAGGACTATGCAAAGTATTTCGACAGCATCTCTATATGCCTTTCAAAAGGGCTGGGTGCACCCGTTGGCTCTGTGCTGCTAGGTAGCGCAGATTTCATCAAAAAGGCACGAAGGGTAAGAAAGGCGCTGGGTGGCGGTATACGCCAGGGAGGATATCTTGCTGCTGCCTGTATTTACGCCCTCGACAACCACATAGATCGCCTTCAGGAAGATCACCAGAAGGCAAAAGCGATGGAGGAAACCCTGCTACAGGCAGATTACGTGGAAAGCGTGCTGCCGGTAGAAACGAATATTGTCATCTTTAAACTGAACGACAAGTACAGTGATAAGGCTTTTGTGGAGGCTTTAGCCAAAGAAAATATCCGTGCCTCGAGCTTTGGCCCTCAAATGATACGGTTTGTGACACACCTTGATGTAACAGATGAAATGCTGCAGCACACACTACAGGTTTTAAAGGAACTGAGCCAGGCCCCGGTTGCCACAGCTTAATTCTACAGACCCTTCTTTTACTAAGGATAGCGCGGAAAACATTCTGCGCTATTTTTTTCCCATAACCTGCTGGCTGTAAAACAAGCTGTACCTGCTGCAACAAAAGCAGATGTTCATGGTCCGAGCACGAAGAAGAGTCAGGCAACTATCTGATCTACTTTCTTTTACTCTTTCGGCACAAATCAAACGAAGCTTCTCCCCTTTTTCTATGAAGCACTCTCAAAGTGAGTAGCAGGCCCTGTTTGCGGGCACTGCTGCACACTTTTTATTTTCACCTACAAAAACCCACAGAAGGGAGCGGATTTTCATCTAAAGGCACCTGAACCAGCCTGTTTGTTGGCAGACTCTGAAAATTTTAGCTACTTGGGCTTAAATATAAAAAGACTATGTTTCCTGATTCCCCTTCTCCTGAAGTATTAGCTGTGCTGGATAAAGACCCTGTGATGGCGGCAATTATCAGGCAGGGCCAGCCACTCCGGTCGTCCAGGTCTGAGGATTTGTACTATAAGCTACTCAGTTCCATTGTGTCACAGCAGCTGAGCACAAAGGTGGCGGCAGTAATCTTCAAACGGTTTACAGCCTTGTTTCCGGGCGATTACCCGCACCCACAGCTGGTGCTGGAGGCACCGGATGAGGTGTTGCGCAGCGCTGGCCTTTCGTTTCAGAAGATAGGCTATGTGCGGAATGTGGCTGCTTTTGCAGCAGCGGGCAACATGACACACGCCACCATAGATGACATGGAAAGCGAGGACCTGATAAAACACCTGACGCAGATAAAGGGCGTAGGGCGATGGACGGTGGAAATGCTGCTGATGTTTGCCCTGGAGCGGCCTGATGTGTTTCCGGTTGATGATTTAGGTATTCAGAATGCCATGAAGCGGCATTACGGGCTGGAAGAGACAGGAAAAGCGCTAAAGCTACGGATGCAGGAAATAGCAGATAACTGGCGCCCTTACCGCACTATTGCCAGCAAATACCTGTGGCAATCGCTGGACAACATGCCGAAGTAAAGAATGAGGTCATCAAGTACCTACACGTATTGAACCAGCTCCTGAAAAATAACTTTACAGTTACACAGCACGTGCAGAATTTTTTTCAAATTTGCTCTCCTCATTATAGCCCCATGGAAAACACACTATGAAGACAACATTCACTTACATCCTTTCCAGCTTGCTTTTCTTTTCGCTCGCATCCTGCGAGAGAGACAACGATATTTTACCAGTAGAAGAAGTTGTGCCGCTTCGGGTTGGGAATGAGTGGGTGTATGAGGTAAAGGATTATGACACCAACGGGAACCTGATAACCACCAGCTCGCTTAAAAACAGGGTACAGAAAGACACTATCATCCAAAACAGCACCTGGTATATTTTAAGCGACGGGCAGATTGTGCGGAACAGCCACGAAGGCTATGTGTATTACAACAAAACAGCCAGAGAGGCCGTCACCATTTACCAGCGCCACAACTATGGGGGCATAGGCTATATGTATAAATACCATGACTACGACCTCCTGGTCATGACCACGCGCAGTCTGCAGCAGGACACCGTTACAGCTGCTTCTGAAAAATACGCCAGCTATGTTTTCAGAATCGAGAACCAGTACAAATCACAGTTCGATGGTGCTACGCACACTATCAAACAGGAGGATTATGTTGCCCCCGGCATTGGCCTGGTGCGGGCAGACAAACATTACGTAAACTCCGAGAAGGTGATGCAACGCTACGAGCTGGTGCGCTACACTGTAAAGTAAAAAAACTATCTCACCTTTCCCCGCTTCACAAGGTAGGCATAAAGTACTTTATCGAAAGGCTCACTGATATCAACCGGCACAAAATCTATTCTGTACTGGCCGCATTTCAGCTCCAGCTCACGCTTATAGCTTTCTACGGCGGTGCGGTAGTGCTCCCGCACCTGCGAGGGCTGCAGCTTTAGCTCCTGCCCCGACTCCACGTCCACAAACACATAAGGGCGCTCGGCAAAGTCAAACTCTTCCTCCGTCTTGCGATCCATCACATGGAAGATAAGCACTTCGTGGTTCTGGTGCTTCAGGTGCTGGAGGGCAGCAAAGGTAGCCTCCAGGTCATCCTGCCGGCTAAGCATGTCGCTGAAGATGACCACGAGGGAGCGCTTCGGTATCTGCTGCGCAATCTGGTGCACGACCTCTGCCACATTTGTATCCTTCGCGGTTGGTTTTTCATCCAGCTGCTTCTGCAGCAGCAGCAGCAGGGTGTGCAGGTGCGAGCCGGTTGAGCGCACAAGAGTCTGTAACTCAACCCTGTCTGAGAAAGTAACGAGCCCCACCGCATCCCGCTGCTTGCGGAGCAGCGTAGCAAGGGCAGCGGCACAGAGGGCTGAAAAAGTAAGCTTGCCGTTGTTCTCGGTGGGGTAGTACATAGACGGCGAAACATCCAGCAGCATGTGGCAGCGCAGGTTTGTTTCTTCCTCGTAGCGCTTCACAAACAGCTTATCAGTGCGGGCAAAAACCTTCCAGTCAATGTGGCGGGTACTGTCACCGTCATTGTAAAGCCGGTGCTCTGAAAACTCTACTGAAAAACCATGGTACGGCGACTGGTGAAGCCCCGTTATAAAACCCTCTACCAGCTGTTTAGCCAGAAACTCCATGTTTTCAAATTTCTGAACATCGGCAAGGGTGAGAGGCTTTTTCATGACAGTCAATTTTTGAGGGTGGCTTCTGCTTCTGAAACGGCAAGTGGCTTCTCTTGTTGCTCTGTCACCTCCTTTTTCAGTTCATCAAGCCGCACCACAGCGCTTCCCTCCCGTACCAAATCAATTTCCATGGCTGCAGCCTTGGATACATCAATGATGTTGTGGCGGCTGCGTGCCATGCGGTCGTTCACCCGCACCACCACTGACTTCCCGTTTTTCAGGTTGGTTACCAGCACTTTCGTATTGAAGGGCAGCGTGGCATGCGCAGCGGTAAACTTTTTCTTATCGTAGCGCTCCCCACTGGCTGTACGGTGGCCATGCAAACGGTCGGCATAATAAGAGGCTGTGCCCTCTGCCGTGTAGCCTGCTGTGCTGTTATAAAGCGTAAGGATAAAGAGGAATACTATCGAACATAAATTCATAGTAAACATTTTGGTCCAACTGCAAATATAACGGGAAAAATTTATCTTAAATTTTAAATTCGAAAACTTTTATATATCGTAAATTAATTTTACTTTTAGATTCACAAAGTTGAATTTAACGTTTAAAACGGTGGAAGAGAACAACGACAAAGCAGAAATTTATTCCCAAAGGGTGAGAGCCGGGAAAAGAACGTATTTCTTTGATGTGAAATCAACTCGTTCGAATGACTACTACGTGACCATCACGGAGAGCAAAAGAAAGTTTAACGAGGAGAGTTTCTCATACGAGAAGCACAAGATTTTCCTGTACAAAGAGGACTTTGCAAAATTTATGGAGGCACTCCAGGGAACGATTGACCACGTTAAATCCGAGCTACTGACAGAAGAAGCCCTGGCTTCTTTAGAGGCAACTCCTGTTGCAGAAGCAGAGGCAGAAGCAGAACCTTCTTTCGGAAACGAATTAAAGTGGGAGTAAACTGAGCCATTATTTTAATGAAAATAAACGCAGCCCATGGCACCGCCATGGGCTTTTTGATTTGAAAAAGTCTCTATAGGCAGTGCCTCAGGCTGCAACTGAAACCTTTCAGCACCATTTTGCTGCTGTTCTTGAGAACCCAGGCTGATGTATAAGAACCCTGCCACACCTGAATTCACTCTTAAAAGCATCTAAAGGCGGCAAGAATCCTCCTTCTACCCTGCTGCCTCTGAAATACTGGCCTTTTTTTGTATATTTGCGGCCTGATTTAAAAAGATATTTACAATGGGACTCAGATGCGGAATTGTCGGACTGCCAAATGTGGGCAAGTCTACCTTATTCAACGCTATTTCTAATGCCAAGGCAGAATCTGCCAATTACCCTTTCTGTACAATAGAGCCGAACGTGGGTGTGATTACGGTGCCCGACGAGCGCCTGCAGGTGCTGGAAGAACTGGTGCACCCGGAGCGCGTGCTGCCAACGGTTATTGAGTTTGTGGACATTGCCGGCCTGGTGAAGGGAGCCTCCAAGGGCGAAGGCCTCGGTAACAAGTTCCTGGCTAACATCCGCGAGGTAGACGCCATCATTCACGTGGTGCGCTGCTTCGAAGACCCGAACATTGTGCACGTGGCCGGAAAGGTAGACCCTGTCTCTGACAAGGAAATCATCGATACAGAGCTGCAGCTGAAAGACTTGGATTCAGTTGAGAAAAAACTGCTGAAAGTAGTTCGCTCTGCCAAGTCCGGTGATGCTAAGGCTAAGAAAGAGCACGCCAGCTTAGAGAAGTACAAAGCGCACCTGGAGGCCGGCCTGAACGCCCGCAGCCTTGATGTGACCGAGGATGATTTGGAAGCCGTAGCAGACCTGAACCTGCTCACAGCCAAGCCGGTGATATACGCTGCCAACGTGGACGAAAACTCTATGAACGACGGCAACGAGTTTTCAAAGACATTGGAAGAGCACGTAAAAGGCGAGAATGCCCAGGTAGTTCTGATCTCGGCTTCTATCGAAGCGCAGATTGCTGAACTGACTGACCCGGAAGAGAAAGAAATGTTCCTGGCAGAATATGGTCTGAAAGAGTCTGGCCTGAACAAGCTGATTAGAGCGTCCTACCAGTTACTGAACCTGATCACTTACTTCACTGCCGGTCCAAAAGAAGTGCGCGCCTGGACGATTGGCCGGGGCTGGAAAGCACCTGCCGCAGCCGGTGTGATTCATTCTGACTTCGAGAAAGGCTTTATCCGGGCCGAGGTAATCAAGCTAAAGGATTACCAGGAGTATAAAACGGAGGCGAAAATCAAAGAAGCCGGTAAAATGGCGGTAGAGGGCAAAGACTATGTGGTGCAGGACGGCGACATCATGCACTTCCGCTTTAACGTGTAAGCCAAAACGCTCTGATGAGCAGAACTATATAAAACAGGAAAGGCGGGTGTTACCCGCCTTTCCTGTTTTATATAGTGTGTAGCCGCTATTTTTGCTTTGCATTATACTTCCTCAGATACTCCCGGCTTTTCTTGCCTGATAGCTTTAAGTCTTTCTCCTTCCAGCCCCCTTCTGCGTTTGCGGTAGGTAAAAGCACCGAGCAGGTTTCATCTTTATCGGAAACAGACCAGGTAATCCAGCTCACTTTGTTTTTCTCAGACCAGTCTATCCACCGCTGCCACTCCTCCAAGTTCAAAGGCCCATCGCCGGTTGCTTCCATACCTGCCGATTCTGATATAAAAATGGGCAAGCCTTTGCGAAGGGCATAGTCGCCGCGGTCGCGGAGAGACTGCTTATGTGTGGCAGCATAATAATGTAACGTGTACATCAGGTTATCATAGCCTGTTATAGGCGCATCGGCCGCCAAATGAATGTCCTGGTCCCAGTGTGGTGAGCCTACCAGGATGATATTGTCCGGGTCATGTGCCCGTATGGCATCTATCACCTCCGTAGAATATGCCTTCACCTCCTCCCACGACTCCTCGTCCGGCTCATTGAAAATCTCATAAATCACGTGCGGGTGTTTGCCATAGGTCTGCGCCATTTGAGTAAAAAAGGCCTTGGCCTCTTCCAGGTTAATATTATGGCTGTGCCAGTCGATGATCACATACATGTCTTCTTTGATAGCGGCATCCACCACAGCCTTGATTTTTTCTTTTGACCACTCCGGTTTTTCAAGGTAGCCGTTGCGGGGTTCTATGCCCATGGCAGCACGCACCACGGTGCTGTTCCAATCTTCCTGCAGCCATTTCACAGAACCGGCATTATAAAAAAGCGGCCAGAAGTTGTGCCAGCCATAGCTCATGCCACGCAGCATAATAGCCTCTCCATTTTTATCTTTCAGTTGTGTGCCGTCAACTGTTAGCTGCCCGTGCTTTTTTACGGATTGGGCGCTGGCCGCGAAAGTGCAACCTGCCAGGGCAAGGGCTGCTAGTGTTGTTCTTAGGTTCATTCTTCGGGGTTAGATCAATAGTTTGGTGAACGGATTAGTGCAACCGAAGCCCAAAGCGAAGCAAGGGGTTATGGCTGCACTAGGTTACGGAGTAGTAATTCTTCTTTTAAAGCTCAATAGAGATTTTCACTTTCCCGCCCAATCCTTTTTCAACAATATCGAATAAAGTTTTAAGCGTTAGGTTGCTTCCGTCGTTTTCAACTCTGGAAATGTAAGTTCTTTTTTTGTCAATGATTTCTCCCAACTCCTGCTGAGTAAGATGTCGTGCTTCGCGGGCCTTTTTCAACTCAAGCCCAATTTTAAACGACTCAAACTCCCTGTCAAGGTTATCACGTCTCTCTGTGCCTTTCACTCCGTACACTCTGTTCTTGATGTCTGCCCAAGAACTAACTTCTCTTTGTTTATCTTTTTCCTTCATAATATTCAGCCATTAATTGTAGTGCCTTGTCGATTTCTTTCTTTGGTGTCTTTTGTGTTTTCTTCTGAAAACCGTTAAGCAGGATGACTAGCTTGCCTTCGTCGAAAAAACAGAACACCCGCCAAATGTTGGAAGCAAGTTGTACGCGTGCTTCATATAGTCCATCTGTGCCTGTCAGGTGCTTCAGGTAATTCTGAGGCACTCGCTCAAGTGTTTCTATCGCTTCCAGAATCTTAAATATTTTGTCCTGCACCTTAACAGGTTGCTTCTTCAAGAAATCTTCAAAGTAATTTTTGTAAGCGATGATTTCTCTGACTTTATCCATCTGTTGTATTTTCAACAGTAAATGTAACTTAAAAGTTACTATAAATTATAAAATATTCTCCTCTTATATTTCCTATTTCCTTCAACGTCCTGGGCTTTGCGGTGGCGTAGCTACCTGATAGGTGTTATATGCTGATGATTTTATTTAGTCTTCCCTGTACGCCTGACCATGCCCTATCTGGATTCAGGATGATGTGGTACAATGCTTTCGGTAAAACACCTGCTACTTCGATAGCTATTGCCATAAGCGGCAGTAGCATGTACATCCAAATCGGATACTTGAATTTGGTGTTTACATTTTGCCATACCTCATTCTAGATTACTTCCATTTTGCTCCTGTAGTGCCATAGTATCAAAAAGTCTAACAGGATATAAAATGACAGGCGCCATGCAAAGGCATTAGCCATAGCTGTCGGCATAAATGTAAGGTCAATCAGCAGAACTGTAGTAACTATTGGAAGGAAGAGAAACGCTCCAAGCAAGGCTGTTCTGTTGATGATGAGCAGACCACCACAAATCACCTGTGAGACACCTATAAATGCCTTGAAGGGTTGATGGTCGAACATGTACCAAGAGACACGAAACAAGCTTAAATCCTTCAACGGTGTGGCCAGTTCTACGTCACTTATACCAAATTGTCCATCCACCATTTTGCTGTAGCCGTACCTCAGGAAAGTCCACCCGATGAGAAACCTTGCCGCAAGTATAAAGTAGTCCCAGTAGTTCTCTTTAGGAATCTTCTTTAGAAATTTCATCATAATTACTTGCTAACGGATAAGGCTTTGCGGTGGCGCAGCTACCGTAAAGGTGGGGTTAGGTAATGTCATTTTGTTCTTTTGATAATACCTGTTGATGATTGGTACTACAATCTGTATCCCTCACCTGAAGAGATATTAAATCTTCCCTTTTTCTACCACTTCAATATAGCCATCCTTACTTATCCTGAATTTGGCATAGTTAATTATGTAGTCTGCCCAGTCATCCTGTTTCTCTGGTGTTCTCTTTCCCTTTGTCTTTAGAATTTCCAACCCCTGTCTATCAATTTTAACATCTCCAGAATATGGCTCGTCTTTATAATAAAAAGTATGAGCTTTGGTGAGCCTTGTATAACCTAATCTCCTTTTCTGGAAGTCATGCATTGCCACCCTTGCCAAGCTCAGTATCCTATTACCCTTTGTGTTTAGCAACAATATAACAAACTTATTGTCACAGTACGACATCACGTCATACTCAACGAGAACAACTGTGGTGGTGAAGTTTGTGCTGTAAGGAATTTTGCCACACAGTGTTATCTTTACCCTATCGTAGTGTTGACCTGCACTAAAGTCCGTTGCAGGCTCATAAGGGTCGCAGAAAGCATCAAAGATGCCCTTATTACCAACATTAGTAAGCAGGCTGTCTTCATCAATGAATTCCTTTTCACTCAAATTAGCCATTGCTCCTGATATCATGTTGTGTTCATACACCCCCAATCCTTCCACCGCTTGCTCCAATCCTTTTGGCATCTTCACATAATTTTTCTTGAAGTTGTTGAACTGGAATCCACCATTTTCCTCTGGTGCAGCTAAAGGAGCAAACCAAGAGCTAAACTGAAAGAGTAGCGATAATAACAATATCTGATGCATAGCTTCAGTTCTTCACAGGTTAACAAAGGATGATAGCGGTTCAGTAGAAGGGAAATTCATATTTTTATATGCGCTAAAAGGCTAGGCAATGAAGGGCTTTAGTGCTTTTTAGGTGAGGTTAGGGTAAATGATTTTCCTTCTTTTACAGTACCCTTAAAGCTACCCTTTGCATATATTGTAGAATTACGGTAGCTACCTACATAGTTTATCTCTCCAAAAACTGTATCCCCTACCTCATATGACTCTTGGTTTAAGAATAGATAAAGGTTCAGTTCCTGTGGCACATACCACCAATGAACAAAACTCTCTGACTCTGTATAAGGCAGAGGTCTTAAATTATTTGGTGTGTAAATGACATTGTCATCATCAACAACGTAAGGAGAAACTGTAAACTGATTATTTATAACTCTGACTCTCACGCCCTCTTCTCTGAATTTCATTCTGTCAAAGAATTTCAATTGCAGCGTGTCCCGAAACAGAAAAGTTTCAAAATTATTTCTCGTCTGAACACTTCTCAATTCAGTGTATTTTTTTTTCTGGTAAGGAACCTGTAGAAATGATTTTTACGCTTGTAAGAGAGCTATCTTTCTTTGGTTCATGTACTATGACAGTATCATTTTCTAAAGAAATGTAGTTAGGAAATAAAGCCATGTTGCTAAATCTCCTTTTCACTTTGAAGGCAGTATACTTTTCATATCTTCTTTCTGGTAAATCATCTGGGAGCCCATCTCCGCCATGGGAAAATATAGGGTATTCCTCGTTATCCAAGGACGCTATAGCCTTTTCAGATACCTTCTGCTCACAGCCCACCATCAAAAAAGCCAAGACTAGAAGCTATCTCAAAAATACCTAAGCATTATCTTCATGCACGCGAGCAGCAGGAATGCCAGGTAATTATCAGCCTTCTTTTCCTGTCTGACCAAGGTTCT